>CAZKEO010000001.1:0-26475 GCA_964551785.1 uncultured Eubacteriales bacterium
TGTATAATAAAGCCATGAAGTTGATAAATGACCATGCAAAAAGACCTGGTTCAAACTTCATTAACCTATAGCCTCCTTTCGTTCATCAAGGTTGCCTGTAGGAGTAAAGGAGCAGAGGGGATTCCCCTTGCTCCTTTACTCTTCTCCCACTCCTTACTGGACTTTAGCTGAAAGCATAAGTGCAATAACGAGACCATAAATGGTCAAGGTTTCCATGAATGCTAAGGCAATAAAGAGAAGGGTACGAATAGTTCCAGTCGCTTCGGGTTGGCGTGCGATAGATTCAAAAGCTTTACTGGAAGCGATACCTTGTCCGATACCAGCTCCGAAAGCACTAATGCCAACAGCCAGAGCGGCACCTATAGCTATAAGACCTGCCTGATCTCCCATGTTTTTCCCCCCTTTCACAGATGTCTGTTTTTCTACTAAACATTAATGATGATGTTTTTCGGTTGCACCTCCAATATAGCTGGTAGCCAGCAGGGTGAACACGAAAGCTTGAATAGCACCCGTCAGTAGTCCCAAAACTTGCATGGGAACTGGCGCAAAATAGGGGGCTAGGGACAAAAGAGTCCCAACTACCAATTCGTGACCAAAAATATTCCCGTAAAGACGCATTGCCAGGGAAAGAGGTCTTACGAACTCCTCAACAATGTTCAGGGGAAGCATCATAGGAAATGGAGTGAGAAAATGCTTAAAATAACTAATCCCTTTTGCTGCTACGCCGAGAACATGAGTGGACAAGAAAACTGTAATTGCCAAAGCTGCTGTTACATTAATATTTGCCGTAGGAGGTATGAATGCGTTTATACCTGCGGGAGCATGACCTACCCAAGGTAACAAGCCAACATAGTTAGAGGCCAAAATGAAGAGGAAAAATGTACATAACAACGGGAAATATTTTTTCACTCTTTCAGAGTCTAGCATTCCTTCAAAGAAGTCATAGAGTGCTTCTATTAGGAATTCAAGAACATTTTGCATGCCTGATGGTATCTTTTGCATATTACGGGTGGCTAATATTGCAATTATGGTTAAAACAACCATAACCGCCCACGTAGTGGTTAGATATATGCTTCCCCAACTAGCAAGAAGACCACCGCCATGCGCTGGTGCTGCAGCGCTACCGAACAACCTTACCACCTCCTTCTTAATAAATTTTTTTATTGCTCATTGGATCTTAAGGATTGAATCCTCTTTATCCTTTGAATGATTACCTTTTGCGAAACTTGCTCACAAAAAGCAAAAAATCCCTGCGGTTGTTGCCTCCAGGGCTACTCATTGTGCTTTCGCACATACATCCTATTAAAATGTGAATTTTGCCTGAGTACCCATAGTACCTGACTTATAGTTACTCCTATTAAGATTCCTATACTTACTGCATATCCACCCCAATGGATAACCAGATAGAGCAAGACTGCCAGGATGGCAAATCTCAGAAAATAAAGGAGCATCACCAAGATACTGCCCCACCTGGGAGCATTGAAAGACCATTGCACCGTTAACCGAAGTGAGTAAAAATGTCCTGCTGCAAGTAACATCCCGAAAAGTATTCCAAGTGCTAATATTTTAAGACTATCAGGATTTGTGAAAATGTTTACTAAATTAACCTTAATCTCGTGCGGTCCGGTTACACCCAGTATTACTCCGCGCAAAAGGTTATTCGCCCCCTTTGTCCGACACCATTATGTCATAAACTGATTTGAAGCCGGCTGCTGCTCCAAGTAAGACCATAGCGAGGGTGAACCATGGTTCTGTGCCTATTTTCCGGTCTATGAACGAACCTATCCAGTAGCCTAAAACAGTGCCAGCCGCTACTGTAGCTCCCAAGGAAAAGATAACGCCCAATGCCTTGGTGTTTTCCCATTTTTTCTCTGCCACTTGATCACCCCTTCATTCATGTCATCCCCTGCATATTTCGACACAAACGATCCGTATATGGTATAAGTTGGTGCGCAAATCGCCTTTGCTTAGTGACAGTTTTCGGGTTAATTGGTGATATAATCAAATAACCGGTCATATTTTTACTTTAATAGTTTTCTTTGACATCTACAGTAATTCGCGGCTTTATGGTAAATTCCTGCTGGGAAATGAAAAAATATTTAAATTTTTATACACAATTAGCTACCATAATAAAAATCTTCGCCTTTATCTTGTAAGCCGAAATAATAAGCAATTGCTTGGATTATCCGCCCACTAGCTTTGCCATCTCCATATGGATTGACGGCATTTGCCATCCCACGGTAGGCTTCCCTAGAAGTGAGTAATTCCTCCAAATTTTGCACTAAATTTTGGCGGTCTGTACCGACCATACGCACAGTTCCTGCTGTAACTGCCTCAGGACGTTCTGTGGTATCTCGTAGTACCAGTACCGGCTTACCCAGGGAGGGAGCTTCTTCCTGGAGACCTCCTGAATCAGTCAGCACCAAATGGCTATTATTCATCAAATTGATGAATGGTTGGTAATCAAGTGGTTCAATCAAAGTTACTCTGTCTAAACTACCTAGAATTTCTTCAACTACAGCTCGGACTTTTGGATTTTTATGCACAGGAAAGACGATGTGAATATCAGGATAGCGCTCAATAATCTCTTTTAGACCGAGATAAATCTGGCGCATTGGTTCTCCGAGGTTTTCCCTACGGTGGGTTGTCACTAAAATTACTCTGTGATTCACAAAGTCAATTTTTTGCAAATCAGGATCGGAGAACTGGTATGTGGAACTAACAGTTTGAAGCAAGGCATCGATTACGGTATTTCCGGTAACAAAAATATTTTCCGGATTAACACCTTCTCGCAGTAGATTGGCACGCGATATAACAGTAGGGGCAAAGTGCAAGTCAGCAATCGCTCCAGTCAGTTTTCGATTCATTTCTTCCGGAAAGGGTGAGTATTTATTGCCAGTCCGCAAGCCGGCCTCAACATGTCCAACAGGAATCTGTAAATAGTAAGCTGCCAGACTTGCCACAAAGGTGGTAGTGGTATCTCCATGAACCAGGACGAGGTCTGGCTTTTCCTGTTCTAAGACCGACTTTAGGCCTGCCAAAGCTTTACCGGTCACATCAAAGAGCGTCTGGTTAGCCTGCATGATATCTAGATCATGGTCAGGTTTAATCTGAAATAAAGCTAAGACTTGGTCAAGCATTTCCCTGTGCTGGGCTGTGACTGCCACTACACATTGAAAAGCCTTTTCTGCTTCTAAAGCTTTTACCAGCGGAGCCATTTTAATAGCTTCAGGTCGGGTACCGAAAATAGCCATGATCTTCTTCCGGGTCATCAGAGGGTCACTCCTTATCTATATTCTGCCTGGGACAAAATCATACTTGTGCACTTAAGGATTTGTGGAAATATATCCTTTACGGATTAGCTTGGTGACATGTGCTTGTACTGCCGATTGAATATCCACACCATAAGTGTCCTCAAGCACATACATCATCGTAACGGCAGTCTGGGCTACATCCAGCAATTCATTGGTCATTCCCTGGACAACTTCTGCTTCTGCTTTTTCCTGTTGTTCACCGTTTATCCCACGAAACTTCCCAATGTACTGAGCGAGTTCCCCCATTTCTTCAGCTAGCTTGATTAGGGTGCTTTCGATGCTGACCTTGGACAGTCCATTCAGCCTTGGCAGCCGAATTTCTTTATAGTCCAATTGCTGTGGCAAGATAACAACCTCCCCCGCAGAAAAGTTCGCACTGATTTTGCTTATTTTTTTACTAGCTCAACTCCGGCCGCTTGCAGAAAACCTATCGCAAGCTGGTCGGGATAATCCCCTTCAAAAACAATCCGCTTAATCCCGGCATTGATCAGCATTTTAGCACAGAGCACACAAGGCTGGGTAGTGGTGTAAATAGTGCCACCGGCAATACTCACACCATGTACGGCTGCTTGGATGATGGCATTTTGCTCAGCATGCACTGCAGTACACAATTCGTGTCTTTGACCAGAGGGTATTTTCAGTTGCTCACGCCGGCATCCTGTATCCACGCAATGAGCTACCCCTTGTGGGGCACCATTGTAGCCAGTTGTTAAGAGTCTATTTTCACAGACAATTACCGCACCCACCGTTCGCCTTAAACAGGTGGAACGTTTGGCAGCTACGTGGGCTATTTCCATAAAGTAGTCATCCCAAGATGGACGCATCAACTACACCTCCATTGCTAACGCCTAGCTGTTATAGAGTGGAAATTGTTGGCATAAATTTTTGACCATTGCTTTAGCTTTGTCTAAGTTGGCACTATCCTCTCGTCCAGTAATTGTAATATCAATAATTTCGGCAATAGTGGTCATTGCCTGTTCGTTCATACCCCTGGAGGTGGCAGCAGGTGTGCCAATCCGAACCCCACTGGTTACGAAAGGACTTGCTGGGTCGAATGGAATAGTGTTCTTATTGACAGTAACGCCAACTGAATCGAGCAGGTGCTCTGCATCCTTACCGGTGATATTTTTATTTCTGAGGTCTACCAGCATGAGATGGTTGTCGGTGCCACCTGATACCAGGTTAAAGCCTCTATCAACCAAGCTCTGAGCCAGCGTTTTAGCATTCAGCACTATCTGCTTCTGGTAGGTTTTGAATTCTGGCTGCATTGCTTCCTTAAAGGCAACCGCTTTAGCGGCAATCACGTGCATTAAAGGTCCTCCCTGGATACCAGGGAAAATCGCTTTATTAATGGCAGCACCATCTTTTGCTTTACAGAGAATCATGCCCCCTCTGGGACCGCGTAGGGTCTTGTGAGTGGTGGTAGTTACAAAGTCAGCATATGGAATGGGACTAGGGTGCTCACCTGTGGCAACCAAACCAGCAATATGGGCCATGTCTACCATTAAGAGGGCACCAACCTCATCGGCAATTTCTCTAAGTTGCACGAAATCAATCGTCCGGGGATAAGCACTAGCTCCAGCCACAATCATTTTGGGCTTGTGTTCAAAGGCTATGGCAAAAACCTTTTCATAATTGATTTTGCCAGTATCCGCATCAACGCCATAATCAACAAAGTTGAAATATTGTCCCGAAATATTAACCGGGCTACCATGAGTTAGGTGACCCCCATGAGAGAGGTTCATCCCCAGCACAGTATCACCTGGTTTCAGAAAGGCAAAATAAACTGCCGTATTAGCCTGGGCACCCGAATGGGGTTGGACATTGGCAAACTCGGCTCCAAAGAGCTCTTTGGCTCTGTCGATGGCTAACTGTTCCACAATGTCGACATATTGACATCCACCGTAATAACGTTTGCCAGGATAGCCTTCAGCATATTTGTTGGTTAAAACAGAACCTTGCGCAGCCATTACGGCCGGACTAACAAAGTTTTCTGAAGCTATCAACTCAATATTGTTTTGTTGCCTTTCTTTCTCGAGAGCCATCGCCCGTGCTACCTCAGTATCCACCTGTGCGATTAAATCATTCCCAGGGTCAGTTGTCGTTAAAATCTCACCCATGCCAATCCCAACCTCCATTTATAATTTTATTATTTGTTATACTTTACTTCTATTTCAGTAATCTTGTCTATCCTTCTTTGGTGACGGCCCTGAGCAAACTCGGTTCCTAACCAAGCACTAACTATTTCCCTAGCTACACCAAAACCAATTACCCTTTCTCCCATTGTCAAGATGTTGGAATCATTATGTTCCCTAGTTGCCTTGGCCGAGAAGGTATCATGGCAGAGTGCTGCTCTAATTCCAGGAATTTTGTTAGCGGCTATGGAAATTCCTATGCCTGTCCCACAGCAGAGAATTCCTTTGGCAAATTTCCCACTGGTTACAGCCTCACCCACTACTAAGGCTACGTCAGGATAATCCACCGAATCCGTATTAAAAGTACCAAAATCCTGGTATTTTACCCCTTTTTCATCTAGCAACTTTTTTACTTCTTCTTTTAACAGGTATCCTCCGTGGTCACAACCTAGAGCCAACTCCATTTAAATGAACACCTCCAAAAATCTGCTAAAAAAATTATGCAGAATATGAAATTCTACATTGTTCTCTGTTTCCCTTGTCCTATCTAAAAAAAACTTATGCCAATTTTTGTTTTAGTCTATTGAGAATTTCCTTTAAGGCTGCTTCCAGTTCACAGACAACCTGCCGATACACCTCTAAACTGCCTCCAAAGGGATCGGCAATATCTTTACTAGTTTCGCCTGGAAAGGCAAATTGAGCGAGAGTGTAGGTTTTACTAAGTGCATCAGGCACTAAGGAAGTAACATAGCTAGCGTGCCTCCCTGTCATGGCGAGAATTAAATCAGCGTTTTCAAGTAAATCAGGTGCCAAGAGCCGGGCACGATGGTCGGCTAGACTGATGCCGGATTCACGTAAGACTTTGATGGCTTGGTCACTAGCATTCATCCCAGGATAAGCGGCAATTCCGGCCGAGGTAAATTCCAAGAGCTCTGCTTCACCCATCAAAGTCCAAAGGTGACGGGCGATTGCTTCAGCCATGCAGCTCCGACAGGTATTACCGGTACATACAAACAAGACCTTCGTTACCATTGAACCACTCCCTTCAAAAGCCTCTATGTAGCAATCAATTGATGTGCTGCCTTGGTCAAACGATTCATGATCGCTGTGCCAAGCTTTTCCCGCAGAAATCCCTCTGCTAAAATAACTTGAACCTGACGAGTATCAAACTCCCTAAGGGTACTATAGAGTCTAGCTGCTACAGTAGCCAATTCTGTCCTAGAGCCTACTAAAAGTACTTCTCCCGAGGTATAGTTATGGATGGTTTGCTGGGTTGCCATAATTCCTACCTTGAGTCCCCGCTTACTGTAATCCTGATAGAGCTGCTGGATAGTTGCTACCATTTCAGGCTCACTTCCCTCGACCAGTATTAACGGAGCTGCAGGGGCATAATGCGTATATTTCATCCCTGGCGAACGAGGCGTTAAGGCGGTTTCGGCTAGTGCCGGATCCTGCTCGGGCAGCTCACCCAAGACTTCGGCTAGTTGTTCGGCGGTGATGCCCCCAGGCCTTAAGATTAACGGGGGATCCATGGTAATATCCAGCACTGTTGATTCGACTCCCACCCCTACCGGGCCACCATCGAGGATCATTTCGATCTTACCAGTCAAATCCTCCCAGACATGCTGGGCCGTAGTCGGACTGGGTTTCCCTGATAAATTGGCACTAGGTGCTGCTACTGGCACCCCAGCTGCCTGCAAGAGCGCCAACGCTACTGGATGGTCAGGCATCCGAACTGCTACCGTGGCCAACCCTCCTGTCACTAGCTCTGGAACTATCGGAGCCTTAGGTAACACTAACGTCAGTGGCCCCGGCCAGAAGGCGTCAATCAGCTGGTGGGCTATTGGTGGCACATCGGTAGTCAAGGATGCCAGCATTGCCACCTCGGCAATATGGACAATCAGTGGATTGTCACTGGGCCGCCCTTTGGCCTGATAGATTTTTTGAAGAGCTTCCGGATTAAGAGCGTCTGCCCCCAAACCATATACTGTTTCCGTAGGGAAGGCCACTAAACCTCCCTCGCGCAAAATGCTCGCGGCTCTTACCAAGTCGGAGTTCTCGTCGAGAGGGGCGCTAACGGTTACCATTTCCGTTTGTTTTAACATCATGTCCTCCAGTTCGCCATTACGAAACGGTCTAAGCCCGCATAATCCTTGATAATTTCGGCATCTTTCCAGTCTTCTCCACCAAGCAGGTTCAGTAGATCCGGACCCTGATCCCAGCCCATCTCCATAATTAGCTTGCCACCTGGCTTCAGAATTTGACTAGCTTGGGGTATTAACACCCGGTAAAGTTCTAAGCCGTCACTGCCACCATCTAGGGCTAGTTTTGGTTCATGTACTACCACCTCTAATTGCAGTTGGGCAATGTCGGCGCTAGGGATATAGGGTAGATTAGCCACTACCCAATCTACCTGGCCGGCTAAACTCACCGGTAATGCTGAAAGTAAATTACTTTGCCGAAAGGTCACCCGTTCAGCTACTCCCTGTTGAATAGCATTTTGCTCCGCCAACGCTAAGGCCGCTGGAGATATGTCCAAGGCAAAGATTTGAGCGGTAGGGAGGTATTTCGCCAAACTTACAGCAATAGCCCCACTTCCAGTTCCTACATCTACAATGCAGGCCTGACCGGAAAGGGGGCGCAACGTATTTAAGACAGTTTCCACTAATAATTCCGTCTCTGGTCTTGGGATCAAGACCGCTGAACTAACTTTAAAGTCCAAACCCATGAATTCGCGGGTTCCAGTTAGGTAAGCAGTTGGCTCACCCTTTGCTCTCCTCGAAAGCAAGTTGTGATAGGTAGCGAGTTCTGTTTCAGACAATAGCCGCTCTGGCCTTATGTACAGTCCTGTCCGATCAACTTGTAAGACATGGCGCAGGAGAACCTCCGCATCTAAATCCTCCCCCAAAAAGCGGCGTCCGGCAACTAACGCCTCGGCCGCCTTTACTGGAAGGTTATTATTCCACATGCTTTAGTTTCTCCGCTTGTTCGGTTGTTATTAGGGCATTAATCATTTCATCGATATCGCCTTCTAGGATGGCCTCCATTCGATGGAGTGTGAGCCCGATGCGGTGGTCGGTGACACGTCCTTGCGGATAGTTATAGGTTCGGATGCGCTCACTACTGTCCCCTGTCCCAACCTGGCTACGACGGTCGCCCGACATCTTGGCATGCTGTTCAGCTTCAGCAGTTTCTAGGAGTCTGGCTCTTAAGACCTTCAAAGCTTTGTCTTTATTCTTATGCTGAGATTTCTCATCTTGACAGGATACTACTAGGCCAGAAGGAATGTGGGTAATCCGCACCGCCGACTGGGTAGTGTTAACTGACTGTCCTCCTGGGCCACTAGAGCAGAAAACATCAATCCGTAAATCATTGGGATCAATCTGCACATCGACTTCCTCTGCTTCTGGTAAAACTGCTACCGTAGCAGTAGAGGTGTGGATTCGACCCCCGGATTCAGTTGAAGGAATCCGTTGCACCCGATGTACACCGCTTTCAAACTTCAACTGGCTGTATGCGCCCTGACCTTCAATGGCAAAAACTACTTCCTTAAAGCCTTTAATATCTGTTTCGTTAGCACTTAAGATCTCAGTCCGCCAACCTTTGCGTTCAGCAAAGCGAGTATACATGCGGAAAAGCACCCCCGCAAAAAGGGCAGCTTCATCACCACCTGCTCCTCCCCGTATTTCCATAATGACGCTTTTGTCATCATTAGGATCTTTGGGCAGTAGGAGCACTTTCATTTTTTGCTCAAGGGTTATTTTATTTTCCTGCAGTTCCTCGTATTCAAGCTCGACCATTTCTTTAAAATCAGCTTCTTGATTCTCTGCCAGCATAGCTTTCGCGTCGGCGATGCCAGCTAATACTTTTTTATATTCCCGGAAGGCGCTGACAATTTCCAATAACCCTGCGTGGGCCTTGGCATATTGTTGCCATTCACTTTGATTGCTAATAATTTCTTGGTCGCCTAGCAGCGCCCCAAGTTCTTCGTAACGTTCTTCCAGTGATTGAAGTTTATCTATCATCTTGCTTCCACCTCATATATTAAGCCTAATTTACGACGCCTTCAAAGGCTTTAATCGCTACTTCTACCTGACTATCATCCGGTTCCCGCGTAGTAAGTTTCTGCAAGAGTAACCCAGGAGCAATAATCATTCTAATCAAAGGCCTTTGCCCATACTTCCCAGATAATTTAATGAGCTCATAAGAAATTCCAGCTACGAGGGGCATTAGCAAGAGCCGCGAAAGAATCCGCCACCACAAGATCTGTTTGCCTAGGAAAGCAAAGAGAAAAATACTAACGACCATAACTATCAGTAGGAAGCTTGTTCCACATCTAGGATGTAGGGTGGAATACTTCTGGGCATTTGCTATAGTGAGCTCTTCGCCTGCTTCATAGGCATTAATGACTTTATGTTCTGCACCATGGTACTGAAAAACTCGTTGGATATCTTTCATTCTGGAGATAATCACTACATACAAAATAAAAATGATGATCCGGATTAAACCTTCCACCAGATTTTGCGCCAAGACCCCTGGAAGATAAGGGTCAATTAATCTTGTCAGAGAGGTCGGGGCAACGATAAATAGGAGGATCCCCAGTCCCAAGGCAAAGCCCATACTTAAGGCTAACTCCTTGGTAGTGAGCTCCTCTTCCTCCTCTTCTAAAGACTGATTGGCAGAATAGGAGAGAGCTTGCATGCCGATTATCAGTGACTCCACCATCGCCACAACTCCGCGGAGGATGGGCTTTTTCAAGATGGGGAAACGCTTAGTCACCGATTTGATTTCCCGCTTATCCAGTACGATTTCTTGGTCACTTTTGCGTACCGCCACCGCCAAATGCTCGGCACCACGCATCATTACCCCTTCGATAACCGCCTGACCACCGTATTGGCAGTTTTCTTTCATGTTAACCTCCTGAGTGACATTACAGAGTATTACAGAAGAAGCAGAGCACTGTGCTCTGCCTCGCTTTTCTTATAGACCATATTTCTTTTTGAATTTGTCCACCCGGCCGCCTGCATCAATAAATCTCTGCTTTCCTGTATAAAAGGGATGGCATTTCGAACAAATCTCCACCCGCAGATTCGGTTTTACTGATCCGGTTTCAAAACTCTCGCCACAGGCGCAAGTTACGGTTGTTTCATGGTATTTAGGATGAATCTTTTCTTTCACGGGGCCTCACCTCTTTTCTAAAAAAATACCTGCTTTTACACGTTCTACATTATAGCATAGGGTATCCAAGTATGCAAGATTTATTTGCCAGCAGATTGTTTTTGGTTTTGAAGAGACCAAAACACTTCAGCAGCTTTACTTAGCATTATCTTAGCGTACCGGGCGGCTAAAGCTACCTAATGCTGTATTGGGAAGTTCTGCTTGAAGTATCCGCAAGAACTCCGTGATGCCGAGAATTTCGTCCGTGCGCTGGGGCAGCAGGGGCCAAAAGTGGTCTGGATCAATGTTAAGGTTGCGGAATTGGATTAAATCTACCCCAGTCTCCTGCACCAGGCTGATTAAGGCGGCTAGTTCGTCCTCACTGTCTGTTAGGCCTGGCAAGGTCAGCAGGTTCAGGGAGACATATACTCCGTGGGCTTTGGCTAGCTTAATAGAGTCAATGACGTTAGCTAGGGAGTAGTCTTTGGGTCGGTAATAGCAATTATAGACTGCTTCACTCGGGCCATTCCTACTGACCCGAATGGCATCTAAGCCTGCTTAACCGATTTTCCGAATTGCTTCCGTATTGCCAGCGTTAGTATTAATGTTGATCGTGCCTTTGGTGGTTTGACTGCGCAAGGCTTGGATGGCCGGGGCTACCACGCTAAAGGAGAGGGAAGGCTCTCCTTCACACCCTTGTCCGAAGCTAATGATCCCTTCCGGGGCATGCTCTAGGTGAGGTAAGGCTAGGTCCACAATCTCCTCCTGGGTGGGCATGAAGCTGATCCTTTGCTGGGGAGATGGGCAACATTCAGCTGGCTGTAAGGAAATACACCCCAAACAGTTAGCATTACAGACCGGCGAAACAGGGATGCCCCCCTCCCAACGGCTATAGAAAATATTTTGGGCTGTTAAACAACCATACTCGAGTGAACACTTGGCAAGCTGAGTCAGGATGCGATTTTGAGGGTGGAGGGCCACCTTTTGAGTAACTAGGTCCGTAAGGTCGCTAGTATTATAACTACAGGGATTCCATTTTGCAGGTCGGTCGGTTGGTACTGCGGCAACGTAAAACTGATCCCGATACATCCCAACAGCTGTATAGCCCAGGAGGGGCAGGGGCTGCTGAGCACCCTTCCGCTGGTATGCTGGCAAGAGTGTACGCGTATAACCCTGCGGTAACAGTGCACCTACTGCTAAAACTTTTTTATGAACCCCAACCGCTGAAACGGGCCCAAAATTACCCTGGGAGTCAATTCCTACCGGGATTGCCTCAGGAATCAGGGTCAGCGAAGCCCCTTCCGGAAGGGGGATCATCTCCTCTGGAAGAGGCTCTGTAAACCGGTCTCCTGTCCTGCCAGTCAGAAAATAACTAGGATGGTCATAGAGCCGTCCTTTGCTGTCGGCATAAAGCATGCTATATTGCATCAAGAAGTCCTCCGCGCCATTAACCTACTGCTTGGTTGGTTGCTTTGGTTTTAAGGGTATTCTCCAGCAGCTGTCGGTTGCTTTTGGTTTTGCTCAGGCTGTCTGATAACCGATCTACGGCGTCTGCCACTGTCAAATTCGCCATCTGTTTGCGGAATAACCACATTAACTCCAATTCATCCTTAGAGAGCAGTAATTCTTCTTTCCGCGTTCCTGAGCGCTGGATATCAATGGCCGGGAAAATACGTCGGTCAGAGAGTTTGCGATCCAGAATCAGTTCCATATTACCAGTGCCTTTAAATTCTTCAAAAATCACGTCATCCATCCTGCTACCAGTATCAACTAGGGCAGTGGCCAGGATGGTTAGACTCCCGCCTTCTTCGATGTTCCTAGCTGCTCCAAAAAAACGTTTGGGTTTATGGAGGGCACTAGGGTCAACTCCCCCTGAAAGTGTCCGGCCACTTGGTGGTACAATCAGGTTATAAGCTCGAGCCAACCTTGTAATACTATCTAACAAAATCACGACATCTTTTTTATGTTCTACCAGGCGCTTAGCCCGTTCTAAGACCATTTCTGCGACTTTTACGTGATTTTCAGGTGGTTGGTCAAAAGTGGAGCTCAACACTTCACCCCGCACGCTCCGCTCCATATCGGTAACCTCTTCAGGCCGTTCATCAATCAAGAGCACCAGTAGTTCTATTTCCGGGTAATTTTGAGTAATACTGTTGGCAATTTCCTTGATAAGGGTAGTTTTACCTGCTTTGGGTGGTGCGACGATGAGACCACGCTGTCCTTTGCCCAAAGGAGCAATCAGGTCAATTAGGCGAGCAGAGAGTAGATTAGGCTTGGTCTCCATGGTGATACGTTGCTGGGGGTAAATCGGAGTAAGTGCGGCGAAGTGAATCCGTTCTTGTGATAGTTCTGGATTTAAGCCATTTACAGTTTCCACACGCAGTAACGCAAAGTAGCGTTCTGAGTCCTTTGGAGCCCTTACCTGGCCAGCAACCCGGTCTCCCGTTCGGAGGTCAAAGCGACGTATTTGGGAGGGCGAAACATAGATATCATCCTGGCTAGGCAAATAGTCAAACGGTCTTAAGAAACCATAACCATCAGGCAAGATCTCCAGTACGCCTTGGGCAAACAAAAGCCCATCCTTGACTGTCCGGGCTTTCATAATTTCAAAAACCAATTCTTTTTTTCTCAATTTAGAGTACCCTGCGATGTTCAAGTCTCTAGCGAAATGATATAACTCCTGCATGGTCTTGGCTTCTAAATCTGTGATATTCAACAAATATTCCCTCCAAAGAGCATAATACAAATAGTTTGGCCACGGAAATTTTATTTTAGTCTACTGAGCTTCCGCTGTTGCCGATAGACCAAGGTTCGATGTAAAAAGCAATAAACTAGGGTACCCCAGACCACTGCATTAATTAGACTGCCTACGAAAAAGGGTGGCCCTAAAATTTGCAAATTATCCATTGAGAAAAAGGCCCTCAAAGAATCCAACGTCAAGCTGGGCTCTAATACCGGAACCTGGTGATCTAAAGAAAGCTGGGTTTTATTTTCGAGGATTATTTCCCCAATCAAATAATTAAAGGGAAAGAAAATCGTAAAGACAGCTGGCTTTAAAGCAGCAGTTGTCATCACTGCGGCTATCGTATTGATTCTCACCAATTTTGCGATGATCCAGGCCACCAAGATGCTAATAAAGGGCAAGGGCAGAAAATCTAAAGCAACTCCTAGCGCAACACCTTTGGCAATTTTGGCAGGGCTGTCTTTTAATCTTAAAATTTTGACATATTGATAGCGAAAATAGCGTCTTAACCGCAAGTTGCCGCCTCCTATATAAGTTTCTGAGCCAGGAAAAGCCTGGTCATTTGGCGATGGTAACGGGAAAATATCTCATAAACTGCGATGTATAATATAGTACCCAAGATTAGTGTGTTCAACAATGCACCTAAGAAAAAGGCTTTTCCTACGAGCTGATAAATTTTCCAGTCCAATTTAAGTAACCCATGCATGACATATCTTATGTGAGTTATTCCTTGACCGATTAACTTACTGCCAGTTACGAGGTCAAAATAAAACATGATTGGAAAAAGCGGCTTGAATATAACGTCTCCCAGGAAGCTCGCGGCCAAATTGCCCCTGACTAATCCAGCAATAAAGATAGCTAGTGGCACACCAAAGCCAAAGGTGGGGTAAAAATTGACACAGGCTCCCAACGCAAACCCCAGGGCGACTCTACCAGGCATATCTTTCAGTCGCAGAAATTTTAGAATGTTAAACCTAAGCTTTCTTCGCCAAGACACCATCGTCACCTCAAATGCACAAAATGAACCTTCACCTAGAATACGGTGTTAATATTATAAGAGGGCTTTTTGTCAAAACGGTGGATGGCTTCGATAAACCGCACAGTACCTGATTTACCACGCATTACAATAGTGTGCGTACGAGCACCCAAAGCAGTAAATTGGACCCCGTTGAGCAGGCTACTGCCAGTAATCCCGGTAGCTGAAAAAATCGCTTCTTCACCTTTAACGAGATCCTCCATCATAAGCACTTTCCGCACATCAACTATCCCCATCTGATGACAACGCTCAATTTCCGCTTCACTTTCCGGACACAAGCGAGCCTGCATTTCTCCACCCAGGCACTTTAAGGCAGCTGCCGCGATAACCCCTTCTGGTCCGCCACCAATTCCGATCATCATATCCACTCCAGAATCATCAATTGCAGTGGCAACAGCCGGTGAAACATCACCATCACCGATTAGTTGAATTCTAGCTCCTGCTTTGCGAACCTCGGCAATTATTTGGTGGTGTCTGGGACGGTCTAAAATTACTACTGTGAGATCTTGCACTCTTTTATTGAGCGCAGCAGCTACTGCTTTTAAATTTGTTGCAACTGGAGCATTGATATCTATTTTGCCGGCCGCGGCTGGTCCAACCGCAATTTTGTCCATATACATATCAGGTGCATGCAAGAGGCAACCTTTCGGTGCCGCTGCCAGTACAGCAATTGCCCCATTGACACCTTTGGCAACAATGTTAGTACCTTCTAGCGGGTCTACGGCAATATCCAAGGCCGCGCCCACCCCAGTACCTACTCTTTCGCCAATGAACAACATGGGGGCTTCGTCCATCTCACCTTCGCCTATTACCACTACCCCATCGATGTCAATTGTATCAAAAACTGAGCGCATGGCCGTAGTTGCCGCATCATCAGCTGCATTTTTGTCTCCTCGACCCATCCAACGTGCCGCCGCAACAGCCGCAGCCTCGGTAACTCTAGCAAATTCCAAAGAAAGTAATCTTCCCATATCGACACCCCTTAATCTCATTAGTATAACATTATTAGCATTAATGTGTTATCTTATTAGTTTATTTCTACATTCACTTGGAGTTTCCTGCCCTTTCTGGGATAGCAGGCGAAAAAATTACTCTCCCTAGAAAAGCAGAGAGAGTAATTGCTGTAACTATGCCATCATAATCTATTTATTTTTTACCCCTTCCCAGTCTGCCAGAAACTTCTGGATCCCGAGGTCAGTGAGGGGATGCTGGGTCATTTGCATAATTATTTTATAAGGTACTGTGGCAATATGAGCTCCTGCTTTCGCTGACTCAGTAACATGGATTGGATGCCGGACACTGGCGGCAATAACTTCTGTTTGATAGGCGTACTGTTCAAATATTTGGACAATCTCGTGGATTAGCTCCATCCCATCTTGACCCACATCGTCCAGTCTGCCTATAAAAGGACTTACATAGCTTGCACCAGCTAAGGCTGCCAGCAGGGCTTGGTTAGCTGAAAAAACTAAGGTGACATTTGTTTTAATACCTTCACCTGATAACAGCTTGGTAGCCTTCAATCCCTCTGCGGTCATAGGCACCTTGATTACAATATTAGGATGGATTTTGACTAACTCTTTAGCTTCCTTAACCATTTCGGCTGAGTCAAGACTAATTACTTCGGCACTAATGGGGCCATCGACAATAGTACAAATTTCCTTAACTACTTCTTGAAAGTTACGCCCTTCTTTAGCTATTAGGGAGGGGTTAGTGGTAACCCCGCATATTACGCCTAAACTATGGGCTGCCCGCACTTCGGCAACATTCGCTGAATCAATAAATAATTTCAACTGCACTACCTCCAGTAATTAGGAATTATGCTTTGCCGTTACTACCAAAGATCCGGATTTTTTCTCTGATGACTGCCGTGGCAGCATCCCTAGCTGGTCCCAGTGCTTTTCTAGGATCAATTTCGTCAGGATCGCTCTCTAGCGCCTGGCGGCATGCCAAAACAAAGGCTTCGCGGATATTGGTGTCAATATTTACTTTGCAGACCCCTAGCTTGATGGCCTGTTGAATTGCTTCAGCTGGTACTCCTGAGGAACCGTGGAGCACAATAGGAGTATCTATTAAGGAGCGAATCTTTTCCAAACGAGCGAAATCCAACTCGGGCACTCCTTTATATTGGCCATGAGCAGTTCCTATCGCAATAGCTAAGGCATCAACACCAGTCTCTTGAACAAAAATTCTAGCCTCTTCAGGATTAGTAAACATGGCATCTTTTTCGGAGACATGGATATCATCTTCCGTTCCTCCGATTTTCCCCAGCTCAGCTTCTACAGAGACCCCTACAGCATGTGCTACCTCAATAACCTTTTTGGTCAGGGCAATATTCTCCTGGAGTGGTAACTTAGAACCATCAATCATCACTGAGCTAAATCCAGCCCGAATACACTGCATTACTTGTTCAAAGCTCGTGCCGTGGTCTATGTGTAAAGCTACTGGGACTGTTGCCTTTTCGGCAGCAATCTTGGCCATACCAGTTATGTAATCTAATCCCGCATACTTGATAGCACCTTGGCTTGCCTGCATAATCACGGGAGACCGCTCCGCTTCAGCAGCAGCAATGATGGCCTGAACAATCTCCATATTGTTGCAATTAAAAGCCCCCACGGCATATCCGCCTGCTCTCGCCTTTTTCAACAAATCTGTGATAGGTACTAAACCCATGAAACCAAACCTCCTTTATATTTCTATTAAATCAAAAAGTAAACTTGTACAGGGACGTACAAGTTTAGTATTTTATATATATTATTAAAAAATTCCCTTTGTGAACAGTAATTTTTCGTGGCCCTACAGTTACCGCTGGTATTTACTTTTTTTCTTTTTCCTAATCCCCGTTGGAGATAGTTTGGTTTTGTCCCAATATTCCATGCCATCTTTCCCCAATTCAATCATTTCCATATTCTTGATATTGTCCAGGTCCTCTTGTGTTTCAGCATAAATGGTACCCATAGCCTCACATTCCCCACATTGGAGCTCTAAACGGTCAGGTAATACATCTACTTCTATTTTCACATTGCCACATTCGCAAAATAGATACCCATCCTCCGCGATATCATGCAAACAGTTTAGCACTTCCATCATGATATTCGGATTATTAATAAAGTCATCGGGATCCATTTCCTCTAGCAATTTGGAAATATCCTGCTCATAGGTTTCGACCAGTATTTCAACCTTATCCCTAGAGCCAATGTAACCTAACTCGATCTTGCTTTCAGAGCACACTATATTGAGGACATTTTCTGCCCAGATTTGCTTGCGGGAATAGTAAAACATATGCTTAGTTTCACACAGTACACAAGGCACCTGCAACCAGAAGTTTTTGCGGTTTTTTGTACCAAGAATTAGTTTGGTGGCACCACAGCTACAACCTATTTGCACAGTTTTCTGTCCAGCGAAAGCAAACAGGGATAAGCCGTGCATTTCAAATTTCCCACACATGGGGCAGCGCAGGGCGACTACCGTATCAGTAGTTAGCAACATGATTAACACCCCTCTCGATATGATGTTAATTCGCCACCGAAAAAGAAAATCCTCTTTTTTGTTAGGAGAAGCACCTCATTTGAGTAAACAATTCTGTCTGATTACTAGGTTTTCATAAGACTTTCTTTACTAAAGCACGGACCTCATTAATATCAAATGGCTTGGTCACATAATCCGCGACACCCAAAGCCATTGCTTCAGCGATAATCTCAAGCTCACCATAAGCAGTCATTAAAATTACCTTTAGTTCTTTGGCTTCTTTCTTTAGCTGTCGGAGCACTTCTAGACCACTCATCCCAGGCATTTTCATATCCATTAAGATAAGGTCCGGTTGGAGCAAGTCTATCTTATTGAGGGCATCAGGGCCATTTTGGGCTAGCTCCACATTGTAACCTTCATCCTGAAAAGCTTCAAAAAGCAGTCTGCGCACGCCCAATTGATCATCTACTACTAGTACAGTGAATACCCGTTCATTATCTGTCACAAACTCCCCTCCCGCCTAGCTTTTATACTGGTATATTTGGTATTATTTTGTAATATTCTCCACGTTTTCCATTTTTCCTTTTTTGCATAAATAAAAGCCAAGGAGAGAAAATCAATCTCTTTGGCTTAACAGAGGCTACTTTTACTGGTGTATTGCGTTAGTGGTTTATTGCTTAGCTAATACCCTCAAACATTGGAGCCATCACCCCGATAATTGCTAACATTAGCATCCCTAAGAGGACTGTGCCCAGAAAGATCAGGGCAATTGGAGTTACCACTGTAGCCACACCACGTCCATAGGAAAACTGATGAACTTTTGAAATTCCAACTACAGGCAAGTATAACGAGGTGTAAATAAACAGAAACACAGATACCAAACTATTAATAACGGCTGGACCATTTACTACATAGATGAGGGTAGATACAGGGATGATTAAGATGTTTGGGAGACGCGCAACTCCTATCACAGCGAGCACTCCCAAAGCCCTGCCCTTACCTCCATACATTTCAGCCAACAGGTGTAATAGTGCGCTATTCATAAACCACCAGGCTATTGTGAAGATTAAACCCGCTAACCCCGCAAGAATCACGACCCCCGGCTCAGTCATATAGGCCAGGAAACCTAATAGTTCTTTCGGTACATTACCAGCTTTGGACATTTGCTCCAAAGCAGATGGGAGGCCGACAAAGATATTGACGATGTTTAGCAAAATTCCTACGATCAATACTATGTAAAAACTGTAAAGCACAGGAGGATTGAGCGCCAGTTTTCTAAAGGTCTCTTTGGGCTGAAATAGAATGCCATAGCACAATTCGATAAACGTCAAATTCTCCGTGGGACTGTTTTCTGGAGCTAACTCTGGCAGATCGTAGATATGGGTTCCCTCTTCTTGATTCACTAGTTCAATCTCCTCTCTTGATACTGGAGTAAGCCCTTCAGTAGTTGTAGTTCAGGAGCAGAGAGACTATTTTGTCCTGGTGTCAGCAAGTACTGCTTGGAGCCAGTCAGCATAAACTCAAAGGGATTTTTCGCTCCTAGTTCTTTGATGGTTGGCTCTCCCTCTATGCCTGCTAACTTCGCTGTATAACGAATCGCATAATTGTAATTACCAAGCTCGTCTACCAGTCCTAACTGTTTGGCTTGACGTCCTGTAAAGATTCTGCCATCAGCTAACTTTTTGACTGCCTCGGGATCCATCTTGCGTCCTTTCGCGACCACATCTATAAATTGACCGTAGATATCATCTACCATCCCTTGCAGGATTAACCGCTCTTCAGCAGTCATTTGTCTATTATAGGTTCCGATATCTTTATGGGGACCACTCTTGATTACTTCTGGTTGAATTCCCAGTTTGCCAAATAGTCCCTGGAGATTCTGAGTTTCCATAATTACTCCAATACTACCTGTCATGGTAGCTGGATTAGCAATTATTCGATCAGCCTTAGCTGCTAACCAATAGCCGCCAGAAGCTGCAACATCACCCATTGACACTACTACCTTTTTGCCAGCTTTCTTAAGAGCATCTATTTCGTCACCAATTTCCTGGGCTGCTGGAGCACTGCCACCTGGGCTGTTTATTCTTAGTAGAACAGCTTTAATTGAAGGGTCTTCACTGGCGTCTTTTAACTGCTCCATCAAATCTTCGCTAGCAGCTATGGCAGTGTCAGCAAACAGACCAGCACCACCGCGTCCACCAACTATCACACCCTCTACATAAATGACACCGATAGCCTCACCCGATAAGCCACGTTTCCCTGGAACTACACCACTCTGCGGCTGCCTAATTGCTACTAAGAGCAACGGTATCAGAACAATGGCCAAAACTATAGAAATCACTACGCGCTTTTTCATAAACCCACCTCAATTTTTCCAATTAGGAAAAAAACTTTGGTTATTCACCAAAGTTTTTCGGCTGCAGAGCTGCACCAACAAAATCTCTAAACAGGGGATGGGGACGATTAGGTCTTGACTTAAACTCTGGGTGAAACTGCGTTCCCACGAACCAAGGATGGTCTTTTAGTTCAACTATTTCTACCAACCGCTCATTGGGGGAAGTTCCGCTAATAACCAAGCCCTTTTTAGTTAACATTTCCCGAAATTCATTGTTAAATTCATAACGGTGACGATGTCTTTCATAAACAACTTCATCCAAATAACTATTAAACGCGCTGGTGTTTTCCGCAAGTTTACAGGGGTAGGTGCCCAGGCGCATGGTGCCTCCTAATTCTTCTATGTCCTTTTGTTCAGGCAACAAATCAATTACCGGATACTTTGTATCTTTGTCAAATTCCGAACTGTTGGCCATCTCCAAACCAGCAACATAGCGCGCAAATTCGATAACTGCACATTGCATACCAAGACAGATACCCAAGAAAGGAATCTTGTTAACTCGGGCATAATTAATTGCTTTAATTTTACCCTCGATACCCCGATCACCAAAACCACCAGGAACCAGAATGCCATCTGCTGCCTGTAATAGTTCTGCCGGATTACCATTTTCTAATTCTTCGGCACTTATCCAGATAATATTGATACTATGTTGAAAGTGAATACCAGCGTGGCGCAAGGCCTCTGCTACACTCATATAAGCATCAGGAAGTTCAACGTACTTACCAACAAGCGCAATATTCACTGCGCCCAAAGGGTTGGCGACTTTATTAATCATTTCCCGCCATTCAGCGAGATCAGCTGGCCCGCATTGTAAATTTAAACGCTCAATGACAATATCATCAAGACCTTCTTTTTCGAGCATTAAGGGCACTTCATAGATGGAAGCTGAATCGACATTTTGAATTACTGCCTCTTTGTCAATATCACAAAACAAAGCTAACTTCTCTTCCATTTCTTTGGAAAGAGGGTGTTCACTACGACAAACGATTACGTCAGGCTGAATCCCGATACTCCGTAATTCTTTAACACTATGCTGAGTTGGCTTAGTCTTAGCCTCACCAGCTACTTTAATCATGGGGACTAGGGTTACATGGATATACATGACGTTTTCCCGGCCGATATCACTCTTGATTTGCCGGATGGCCTCCAGAAAAGGGAGTGACTCAATATCACCCACGGTGCCCCCAATTTCAGTAATGACTACATCTGGGTTACTTTCCTTGGCGACCCGAAAGACACGATCTTTGATTTCGTTAGTTATGTGCGGAATTACCTGAACTGTTCCACCTAGGTAGTCACCTTTTCGTTCTTTATTGATAACCGACCAGTATATTTTACCTGTGGTGACATTGCTACTCTTGCTTAAGTTGATATCTACGAAACGCTCATAGTGACCCAAGTCTAGGTCAGTCTCTGCACCATCATCGGTTACAAAAACCTCTCCATGTTGATAGGGACTCATCGTACCAGGGTCAATATTGATGTAAGGGTCGAATTTTTGAATGGCTACTTTTAAGCCACGGCTTTTTAACAGTCTCCCCAGAGAAGCAGCGGTAATGCCTTTTCCCAGTGATGATACAACCCCTCCGGTGACAAATACGAACTTTGCCATTACTACTTTTCCTCCTCAATGCCCAGCTATTTCTATTATACTCGGAATGGACAAATAATACCGTTATAGTTTATCTTTTTGGCGAAAACATGTCAAGCCCTAAGCTTCCCATTCCTCATCATATTGTTTGAGCTGGCGTGGAGAACTCTTATCTCTAAGAAACCACATTCCGCTACCAATGTGCACAAAGCGATTATCTAGGTTTAATTCAGTATGCACCAAGGCCATCTGATGGCCTAAGTCACGTCCATTTACAGGCTTTACGGATAGTACCTGACCAATTAATTCCCGGAAATAAATTGGTTCTCCCTTAACTTTTAGGATTTGATAGGCAATATCACCTACTGACATATCCGGATGAAAGTTATCCGTAGCAGTCATCCCCACTTCTCCTCTCCAGGCTCAACCCAACCTGTGATTCGCTCATTGGTGTACCGCTCTAGGTTGTACGTTGGCTCAATTTTGTTTTTATTCGGCATGATGCCAAGTTTTCCCTGCTTAGGGAACAACTTTGAACTATTTTGCAAGTAAAAAGAGAGGACATAAAGTCCTCTCTTTTTGAGTCAGTCTTACTTTTTCTTTGCCTCTGCAACTGCTTTAGTGGTGACAGGTCCAGCTGGGAACCAGTGACAGGTATTACAATAGGTACCTGTGACATTTGCTCCAGGCTGGTTCTTGTCATGGCAAGCAAAGCAGTTCAGTACGCCTTTATTGTTAGCGTAAGATGCGTGTTTACCCATCCACTGAGCATCATGATCAGCAGGACGCTTTAGGTGACAACCATAACAATAAGAGTTCGCTCTTGCGAAGTCGGCAATCTGGTCTCCTGTCGAAGGTGTTGCAAACTTCTGACTTTCCTTATCATAGTGGCACTTGGCGCAGTTGTTGATATCTGCTCTGCCAGGTTTACCATGTGCTACTTTCCACAGCGGATTCTCGTGGGAAGGTAGAGAGGCTCTATCTGGCCAGTAGTGACAAGCTGCACACTTCGTAGTTACCTTGCGTGCTTCGTGACAATTGATACATACGAACATGTTAGGACGACGTTGTACTCCAGGAGCTGCTTTTTGGGCCATTGTAGGATTCCACTGGTCATAGTTCTTGAACTCAGCACGCGTGGTAACTTTGCGTTCTGCAATGTTACCATGGGCAATGAACCGGTGACAATCCAAACAAGTTACTTTTGCCTTATCATGCTGATCATGTGGGATAATAATGTCAGGCATCGGTGTGGCTACACGGTTATTCATGGCATGGCAATCTGTACAAGCCTTATTATCCACTTTGAAATTACGGGTGTTAATAGGCTTGGCAAAGTTGCCACTGTCATGAGCTGCTTTGAAGTCAGAAACCTTCACGTTGGTATGGCATTTTGTGCACGCAATCCGTGAATGCACGGAAGTCTGCCAGGTAGCTACTTCGGGCCACATTTCATGGCACTCGGAACACTCATTTCTAGCAATTACGGTATTATCCACCGCTTGGGCTGCAACATTTTCACCAGTAGTCGTAGTTGCTCCTCCTGTAGCTGTAGTTTGAGCATTTGGCCCACATCCTACTACTAACAGTGCCATTAATAGCAGCATTACGGGAAAAATAAAAGCAACCTTAAAGAAGCGGGTATTGGCCATTACCTTTTTATTCATTCTTCTTTTTCCCTCCTTTCACTTTTTTAAGAACCTAGTACAAGTTATTCGATTCAAATAATTATATTCCTCTTTTGAAATTGCATTTTTGTTCGACGATTTCATCTATTTTTAGACAAAATTCGACACTCGCGGGGAGTGTCGAACCTATATCTTGTATCTATTATTTTCCAAGGCCCTACATACGCTCTGGGGCTGACAAACCTAAGAGCGTGAGGGTGTTCCTTAAGGTGATTCTCGCTGCATCAACCAGCACCAAACGAGCACTCCGTACTGGCTCCTCTTCTACCATTACCCGACAGGCATTATAGAAGCTATGAAAGTTACCAGCCAGCTCGTGGACATAGCGAGCTATCCGGTGTGGTTCGTGATTAATAGCCGCTTGGGATATCTCACTTGGCAAATCAGCAATTTTACGAATCAGTTCGAGTTCCTCAGTTTTTACTAGCACAGTATAGTCTACCGCCTCTGGCGCTGGTAAATGGAACCCATTTTCAGCAGCCTGGCGTAAAATACTACAAACACGGGCATGAGCATATTGGACATAATAAACTGGGTTTTCGGCAGATTGCGCTTTAGCTAGGTCTAGATCAAAATCTAAATGACTGTCCGCACTACGCATGACAAAGAAGTAGCGGGCGGCATCTCTGCCAACTTCTTCAATGAGGTCATCGAGGGTAACAAACTCTCCAGAGCGTTTAGACATCCGGACGATTTCTCCACCTTTGTAAAGGCGTACTAATTGCATTAAGATTACATCTAAACTATCTGGGTTATAGCCAACTGCCTTGACAGCACTCTTCATTCTGGCTACATGACCATGATGGTCAGCACCCCAAATATTGATTACCTGTTCAAAACCCCGGTCAAACTTATCCTTGTGATAGGCAATGTCTGCTGCGAAGTAGGTCGGTGTACCATTGCCGCGTACTACTACTTCATCTTTATCATCGCTAGATTCGCCAGTTCGGAACCAAAGGGCTCCTTCCAACTCGTAGATATAGCCTTTGGTCTTGAGGTCAGCTAGGACAGCTTGTACTGCGCCCGATTCGTGTAAGGTTTTTTCACTATACCAAATATCGTACTCGACTCCGAATTTAGCCAAAACCTCCCGAATAGCGGTGATTTTTTCTGTCAAGCCCTGTTTAATGAACTCTTCCCGGCGCGGAGCCGACTCCCAGTCCAGATATGTAGCTCCCCCACGTTCAATCAGCTGCTTGGCAGTCTCAATAATATCTTGCCCATGGTAACCTTCTTCAGGGAAAGGTACCTGCTGACCCTGCAATTGCAGGTAACGTGCCTCTAGGGATTTACCGAAGTTTTCAATTTGATTGCCAATGTCATTAATGTAAAACTCTCTGGTAACTTGATGACCGCTGGCTACTAGTAAGCTGGCCAAGGTATCTCCTAAGGCTGCTCCCCTCGCATTGCCCATGTGCAATAAGCCAGTGGGATTGGCACTAACAAACTCGACCTGGACTTTTTTGCCTTGCCCTACCTTGGTGTAGCCATACTGCGGACCTAAGTTAAGCACAACAGGCAACACTTGATAAACCCAAGCTGGCTCCAAGTGGAAATTGATAAAACCCGGACCAGCTATTTCTACTTTGGAAACCCCAGTCCCCGTTAATTCGAGATTATCCAAGAGGCATTGGGCGATTTGCCTAGGTGGTTGTTTGGCTTGTTTGGTAAGTAGCATCGCAAGGTTGGTAGCAAAATCACCGTGATTCTTCTCTTTGGGGGTTTCTAAAACAAAATTGGGAAGCTGGTCAAAAGAAATTTGACCAGCTAGTTTACTCTTTTCGGCAGAGGCAGTGATGGCGGCAGTTATTTTGCCCTTCACTTCCTGAACTATATCCTGCATCAACGCAGACCCTCCTCAATGGTGATGGATAGCTTATTATCACTTATTTTTTCTGAGCCAATTGTTAACTCATACTCTAGGTTAATACTTCCACCCTGCTCTGTCAAGTCAACTTCCACTTTGGAGGGCATCACGGTAAGTTTCATGGCCCCATAGGGAGTTACATAGTTACCATGGTTTAATACTCCCACCTCGAATTCCTGCCGTAATTCTGCTGTCCCCATCCGATTCAAGATAACCCGATTGGTTTCTGCTTTTAACGATGTGGTGGTACCTTCCATGCCGGTAAGTTCGGTTTCATTGTAGATCAGATAGTAGCAGTCATTCTTGGTGTAGTAACTCCCTGGGGTAATCATTTCGATCGTATCTTCGTCACCCCAGTCAGCTTTCTGGATCCCTTTTACAGTGACCATTACTTGCTTGCGCATTGGCATCCGCCCCTTTCAACAAATTTCCATCAGGACGTTAAACTATGCTGCTTACTACAGTGTATACTTACCAATATAATCTAGTACATGTTATTTAAGCAGATTTTCTAAGCTAAAGCATAGCCGGCGTCAAAGGCGGCTTGATTGGCCTTCAGGAGTTGTGGTGGGATCTTGTCCACGAGGGCTTTCTCCCAAATTTCCCGGGCAATCCCCATCTTCTTGGCCAGCACTCCCACCAACACGACATTGGAAGATTTGGCATTACCTGCCTCCACTGCTTTACTTAGAGAATCTACTGCGATGACCTTTTCCCGCTGGGTCTTGATGTTGTTGATAATGCCTTCGGGATATTGGGCTAGCCCAATAATTACTGGCATTGGCTCTATAATCTGAGTATTGACAATCATGATACCATCCTGCTTCAGGTAGGGAAGCCACCGCAGGGCTTCTAACTGTTCAAACGCTAAAATGATATCTGCTTCACCTTGTTGGATTAAGGGGGAATAGATATTTTCTCCCATCCGCACCTGGGTCACTACACTTCCACCGCGCTGGGCCATCCCGTGAATCTCGGACATTTTGACATCCTGCACAGTTTCCAAAGCTACCTGCGATAGTACTTTACTGGCGAGGATGGTACCTTGTCCACCTACACCTACCATTAGAATATTGGTAATTTT
>CAZKEO010000002.1:0-24821 GCA_964551785.1 uncultured Eubacteriales bacterium
CCCGAAACCAGTTATAATCCACATAAAAGCAGGAAGTAATTTTAATCAGGATTAAGATGGCAATTAGTAGTAATACCACCCTCACCAAAGCACGTTTCTTCATAATTCATTCTTCCTTTCATTAATATCTAACACAATATCTCATCAACTATATGCAACACAATATCTCACAACATGCATAAGAAGTTCACACTTCCATTCTAAGCCTTCATATTCTGTTATTAAGGTTGAATTCCTGCTTGGCCGGGGAATAATTGTTTCCAAACGATTTTACTTTAATTTTGCAACAAATTTCGCTATAATAGATAAGTAATATTCTAAGCTATAGTAGCTAGTGGGATAATGACAGGTGAGTGTACTAAATGTGGAAAACGTCAGTCACGGTTTTGGTGACCGTAGTATCTTAGAAGAGGTTTCTTTTCGCCTGATGAAGGGTGAGCATGTAGCCTTAATAGGAGCTAATGGAGAAGGCAAGTCCACCTTCTTAAATATCATAACCGGACAATTAATGCCTGATGCAGGTAAGGTGGAGTGGTCTTCCAGGGTAACTGTAGGTTACCTTGACCAGCATACTAAACTAGAATCTGGCACTAGTATCAGAGATACTTTGAGAGGTGCCTTCAATCGGTTGTTTGACTTAGAAGCCGAAATGTTAGCAGCTTATGACCAAATGGCTACTGCAGATGAAGAGACCATGACTAAACTGTTGGAAACAGTTGGTGACATTCAAGATATCCTAGATCACAGCGGCTTTTATATGATTGATGCCAAAGTCGAAGAGATTGCCAATGGTCTAGGACTAGGAGCGATCGGCTTGGACCGCGAGGTGCAGGAATTAAGTGGTGGCCAGCGGACTAAGGTGCTGTTGGCTAAGCTTTTACTAGAAAATCCCAGCATCCTAATTCTGGATGAGCCGACCAACTACCTGGATGATGAACATATTGTCTGGCTAACCAGATTTTTGCAGGAATATGAAAATGCCTTTATTTTAGTGAGTCATGATATTGATTTTCTAAATAAGGTCATTAATATTATTTATCATGTCGAACAATCCCGCTTAACTCGTTATGTCGGGGACTATAATCGCTTTTTAGAATTATATGAGATTTACAAAGCTAAACATAAAAACGCCTATGAAAAGCAACAACAGGAAATTGCCCGCTTAGAAGATTTTGTGGCTCGTAACAAAGCTCGGATTTCCACTACTGGGCGAGCTAAAAGTAGGCAAAAACAGCTGGAAAAAATGGACTTAATTGAAAAACCGAAAGAAAAGACCAAGTCTTTCTTCAAGTTTCAAGAAGCGCGGGCTGCCGGACGCATTATCTTCCAGGCGGAAGGGTTAGAAATTGGTTATGATGCTGCCCTAACTAAGCCAGTAGATTTTCAGTTGGAAAGAGGTCAAAAAGTTGCCATCAGAGGTTGTAATGGCTTAGGGAAATCCACGCTCTTAAAGACCTTACTAGGTCAGCTGGAACCAGTTGGTGGCAAGTTAGAAATGGGTGACTATTTATATCCAGCCTATTTTGAACAAGAAGCTAAGCCCAAGAATTCCAAAACAGCTATCCAAGAAGTTTGGGATGAATATCCTGGCTTAACCCAATTTGAGGTGAGGGCAGCTCTAGCCAAATGTGGTTTGAGAAATGAACATATCACCAGTCAAATGCAGGTATTGAGTGGGGGAGAACAAGCCAAAGTACGGCTATGTAAATTGATGCTAAAGGAAGCCAACTGGCTAGTTTTAGATGAACCAACTAACCACCTAGATGTCGATGCCAAAGAGGAATTGAA
Organism: uncultured Eubacteriales bacterium; assembly: GCA_964551785.1. Taxonomy (GTDB): domain Bacteria; phylum Bacillota; order Carboxydocellales; family JAJZTU01; genus CAZKEO01. Next base: position 1,789 of record CAZKEO010000002.1, read on the forward strand.
AAAAGCAATTAGAGATTTTAAGGGAACTGTGGTATTGGTATGCCACGAGCCGGAGTTTTATGAGGATATCGTGACAGATGTCTGGAATGTTGAGGACTGGAGCAAATTAATTTAAGTAAAGCTGGTCATAATCATGAAGGATAAGGCAAGAACATTGAGTAATGAAGCATGTATGCCGTCTAACAAAGGCAAAATACAAACTAATGAAACCACTATGATCCCAAACAGGAGCAATATGCCTAATGAAGCTAATGTGATGCTAAATAGAAACAATATGCTGACAAACAAATACGTGGTCTTTTTACTGGCATTCCTCGCTTGTATACTGTGGGCAACTGCATTCCCTTTCTTGAAGCTGAGTTATGCCGAGTTAGGCATCAAGCCAGACGATATTTATCTGAACTTGTTATTTGCAGCTTACCGTTTTTTTGCAGCAGGCATGATTTTATTTGGCTATTTACTAATACGTAAACAACCGATTATTCCTGTTAAGGCATCGCTGCTAGGGCCACTGCTAATCCTCGGCCTATTCCAGACGAGCTTACAATACTTCTTCTTTTATATTGGATTGGCCCATACTACTGGGGTTAAAGCGTCAATCTTAGGAGCTATCGGCATCTTTTTTGCTGTCATCTTAGCCCACTTTATCTACCGGGATGATCGAATCAGTTGGTATAAGGTTGTGGGCTTACTTGTTGGTTTCGCCGGAGTAATTGCGGTAAATCTAGTCCATGGCAAGCTGTCCCTCGACTTTACTTGGTTAGGTGAGGGGTTTATCATCTTCTCGGCGTTAGGTAGCACAGTTGGGAGCGTATTTGCCAAAGATATCTCGGCCAAGGTTAATACCATCCTAGCTTCAGCCTATCAGTTAGTGCTAGGCTCGATTATGCTATTTGGAGTAGCTATAACCAAGGTAAGCCCGTTGGCATTACAGTTCAATGCCATCAGTACGGTGCTTTTATTGTGGTTAGCAAGTCTTTCAGCAGTGGCTTTTCCGATCTGGTATCTACTGTTGAAATATAATCCACTGAGCAAGGTTTCGATTTATAAGTTCTTAATCCCAGTCTTTGGTGCGATATTTTCGGCACTGTTAGTACCAGGCGAAAGTCTCAACATGACAGTTATTTTGGCCTTAGTCTTAGTGTCAATGGGGATTATCGTGGTGCATTATGAGAAGAGTGCAGTCCAGGAAAGTGCTGGATAAGAGATAATGACATGTATGAAAAGGAGCTGCCTTTTCATACATGTCATTTGACATCATTTTGAGACAGCCCCTTCTTATTATGAATTATTTTATTAACACAGCTGCACCGGATAATATTGTTAAAGTCACATTCTCACCACATTGTACCTGATCATAAGGATGGAAGTATACTATTATTTCTTTGTATTGATTATCCAGAGTTTCTAACGCAACAATCCCTTCCATTATTTCTCCTTTGAAGATTAGCTTTTTTAATACTCCCTTTAGTTCACCGTTGTTATTATGCTTTAATCCATTAGGGCGAAGCAAAACTTTAACCTCAGTGCCTGGAGGGATAGTGACTGAGCCATTATAACAAATCTTGGCTACTTCAGTTTGAACAGTCAGGTCTTTTTCTAAAATGCCCGGTAGGATATTTGATTTCCCTAAGAAGTTTGCCACAAATACATTTGCCGGATTTAGATAAAGGTCCCGGGGCGCTCCTTGTTGTTCGATAATGCCGCCATTCATTACTACTATATGGTCTGACAATTCAAAGGCTTCTCTTTGATCATGAGTAACAAAGAGTGCTGTAGTCCCTTCGATGTTAATAATATCCCTTATTTCTTGCCGCATATGTTCTCTTAGCTGGGCATCCAGGTTGCTAAAAGGCTCATCCAGCAGAATAACCGCAGGCCTTGGAGCAAGTGCCCTTGCCAGGGCAACCCGCTGTTGCTGTCCCCCAGAAAGTTCATGGGGATATCGTTTAACATAATCTATTAATCCAACCAGGGTTATTACTTCACGGGTACGGTCCTTTTTATGATGGGATTTTTTTAAGCCAAACCCAATGTTTTCTTCAACCGTTAGATGGGGGAACAAGGCATAGTCTTGGAAGACCATACCCACACCTCTTTTTTCAGGGGGTATCCAGATTCCATCCTCAGAGGATACAATCCTGCCACCCAGAAATATTTTACCGCCATTAGGTCTTTCAAAGCCTGCAATTAAGCGTAGAGTAGTGGTTTTACCGCAACCGCTGGGGCCTAATAAAGAAACAATTTTACCTTTTTCCACCTGTAGATGGAGTTCTTTAACAGCCGGCTTTAAAGAGCCGGTGTAACTTTTTGTTAAGTCGATAAGTTCTATGTCGAACATAATAACACCACACTTTAGTACCTCTTTAGTATCCATTTTAGAGAAAGAGTTGAGATCAAAATTAATAATAAGGCTGCAGGTGCTGCCTGATAATAGAAATGTTCGCTTGCTTCAAGCCATACTCTGACAGGCAAGGTGTCCATTCCGGGTGGCCTCAAAAGTAAGGTCGCGGGTAATTCTTTCATTGAGCTAACAAATACAAGCACACCGGCCACACCAATTCCTGGTAGAATATTGGGCAGAATTATTTTCTGGATTACCTGCCAGGGTTTATAGCCCAGACTTCTCCCGGCTTCGTCTAAATTGGTTGCCACTAACTGTATTGATGAACTCTCTGCTTGCATGGCTTTTGGTAGAAACCTTATAATATAAGCAGTTACAACCATGAAGGCGGTATTATAAAGTAATGGGATAAATCTATTAAAAATAAAGATTATCCCTAAAGCCACAATTACACCGGGCAAAGAAAACCCGGCATAAGCCGCCTTTTCTGCAATTGAACTGATAATTGAAGGGTATCTGGCGTTAAGGTAAATAATTGGCAAAGCAAGAAAAACGCACAGAACAGCAGCAACTAAAGAAAGATAGAAACTATTGAATGCATAGCCCCAAAAATCCACATTTAAAGCACCTCTGCTTATTCCGATGACTGACCAGTGAACCAGGACACCTAATGGGATGACGGTGGAAAAAATAAACACCCCTGTAGTCCCCAGAAAAGCAGGCCATTTCCATTGCCCCAGGGGGATAACCTCAGGCTTGCGATACACTCCGCTAGTTTGGTAAAACAGCTGTTTTTCCCTGGTCTTAGTCTCAAGGAAAAGAATAAAGAGGGTAGTTACTATCAGGACTGTGCTTAACATAGCAGCAGTCTGCTGATCATAACTTCCAATCTGAAAATATATGGCTGACGTGAAAGTGCTGTAGCGTAACATTGTGACAGTTCCAAAATCAGACAAAGCATACAAGGCTACCAATATGCCTCCTGCTCCAATGGCAGGGCGAATAAGAGGGATAATAATTTTGATGAATACTTCCCTGTAAGTTAAGCCGACGGACAAGCCTACTTCTTCATAGTTCCTGTTAATTTTCTTTAGAGCAGCCAAAGTTATCAGATATACATAGGGATAGGTAAACATTGTCAGGGTAAAAGCTGCCCCCCAAAAACCGTATATTTCTATAAAGGACATCCCTAGCAATTCTTTGAGCAGGCCACTTGGGCCAAAAATACTGATATAACACATTGCACCAACATAAGACGGTATTAGCAAAGGTAAAGCAAGAAGCCACTGCCAGTACTTTTGGCCTGGCAGATCCCTGCGGACGACCAACCAACTTAAAGAAAAACCAAGTATAATACTGAGAAAGGTAACTAAAGCTACCAGGCTTAACGTTTTCCACATCAGTATCGGTACTCTCACATCAAGGAGCTTTACCCATCTGCTTAAATCAGCCTGTAAAGCATTAATTACTGCATAAACCAAAGGTATGATTAGAAATACGGCTATCAACAGGGAAAATCCCAACAAATATCCGGAAGAACCACCATGCCAAGACTTGCTATGACGCAAAAAGGTTCGGTAAATATGCCGAACCTTTTTTTTGAGTGGCGGGAGATGATACATACCCACCTTTACCACTTCCTTTATTACGAGCAGTTACTTATTGACCATATCCATACCAGACTCTTCAATTAGTTTTTTAACATCAGACCAGTTTGAACCAATTTTATCGAAAGGAACTGTCATTTCCTTAAATTCACCCAATTGTAGCAGACCTTTAAATTCAGGGGCTGTGACGGCTGATCTTACAGGTAATTCAGCACCTACCTCAGAATAAAGTGCTAACTGTTCAGGCTGCAAAACAAAGTCAATAAATGCTTGGGCGTTCGCCAAGTTGGGAGAACCTTTAACAATTCCTAAACCTGAGACGTTTACAAATACCCCCATGCCTTCAGGTCCTTGATCGGGATAAATGATACCTACATTATTATCTTTCTCTTCCATTAGTTGCTGATAAAAATAATTATCATTTACAACTCCGATTTTGTATTCCCCGGCTCCTACTGCCTTGCGTATTTCGGCATGGTCTTTTACAATGGCACCCGAATTTTGGGTAATGGTCTGAACCCATTGTTTGGTTTTTTCATCTCCCCACACAGCTCTTAGTGCTGAAATATGAGCAACCATACTACCATTACCGCCTCTGGTGATCATGAATTGGCCTTTCCATTTTGGGGCGGTTAAATCCCAAAAATTCTGCGGCAATTCTTTTTCCGAAATAAGGTTTTTATTATACATTAAAACTCTGGCTCTAGCCCCTAAAGGATACCAGGAATTATCTGGAGTCTTGTATTGATCGGGAATCTGTTTTGCAGCGGTAGAGTCATAGGGTTGTAAGGCACCTTTAGTGCGTAGATACTCTAATGCACCAACATCAGTAGAAAAGAATATGTCGGCATATACTTTATCTTTTTCCACAAGAATTTTGTTTACTATTGATTCATCCCCCACCAGGAGCTTTACCTTTATACCGGTTTTCGCCTGGAATTTGTCCACTAATGGTTTCACATATTGTTCTTTTCTTGCTGAATAGATGACAAGTTCATTAGTTTGTTTAGGGTTTTCTAGTTTATTATCAGTTGTTTGGCTTGGAACACCCTTGCTACATCCTGTAACGAAGATGATAGTCAACATAAATATGCCTATAAAGACTGTTATAAGTAATTTCTTTAGCATCAAAACTTTACCTCCTAACGTCAGAGAACTTCTATCTTATACCAAAATATGAGAGTAGAACTCATGATGTGCAACTATCCACAAAAATAATCAGTTAATTGATTAAACATCATTTACGGGACTACAGTGGCTTTTAGCAACCTATTCTTTCAATATACCCCAAACCTCATTTCTTGACTATCATCTTGAATCGGTTTATTATGGTACTGTTGAAGTAGGGCTTAGGCCCAAAGGCTAAAATTTATCAACGAGGTGATTAGGTGATTACTCACATTGTTTTCTTCAAACTACAAGATTGTAGCCAGGAAAATGTTCAAAAGGTTAAGGATGTCCTGATGGGTATGGAGGGGAAAGTTCCTCAATTACGACATTTAGAGGTTGGCATCGATATCATCCATTCACAAAGGTCGTATGATCTAGCTTTAGTGACTAAATTTGATTCTTTGGAGGATTTGGATGCTTATCAAATCCATCCGATCCATGTTGAAGTAGCTAACTTTATCGCTTCAGTCCGAGAAGCATCTATTTCGGTAGATTACGAAAGTATGTAATTTGTCAATTTAGTAGATTGCTCAAAGCAGAATAAAAAGCCATATTTTCTGAAAACATTTAGATTAAAGAGTGGGAGGGGTTTCCAATTAGGAGACAAGAAAAGCAAGTTACTGATAGAAGTTTGCTTGATAATGTCATTAATAAGGCGGAACTATGTCGGTTAGCACTGGTAGATGGAACAAAGCCGTACATCATCCCACTCAGTTTCGGTTATGATGGAACCAATATTTACCTGCATTCTGCATCTAATGGTAAAAAAGTAGATATTCTGAGCCAAAACAACCAGGTTTGTCTGGAGTTCGAAGCTGATATACAGCTCCAAAAGTCAGCACAGGTTTGTAATTGGGGTGTGCGCTACCTTACTGTTATCGGTCATGGTACAGCTGAATTACTCTCGGAAATGAGTGAAAAGAACTACGGCTTAGCACAGATAGTCAGACACTATGATCCCAGCATCACAAACCACCAGTTTGCTGAAGAGGAGCTAGCTACTGTGTTAGTCTATAAGATTAGTTTGGATGAGTTGGTTGGCAAGATCTCAGGCTAGATACATAGATACCATATTCCGCCGCAGTTAATTAACGGTAGAACGCTTGTACCTTTACGTTTTGTAAGTGAGGCCTTAGGGGCAATGTTAAGTGGAATGAAAAGCTCCAATTAGCCTCGATTACCTACAAATAATCACGAGATAATACAATTAGATACTTTTTAAGTGCTCTGTCAATAGATGGGGCACTTTTTCTTAGTAGGATGTTTTTGTTATATTGATAGGATGTACTTTGTCGAAATGGGCACAATAGTATAATCCATCCAAAAGTTGTGAAAGCAGGAAAAAACGGTTATCAACACATAGGCATTAGTCGGATGCAGAGCAGGAGGATTAAAAAGTGCTGAGTAGACGGCAATTTTTGAAGTTAGTAGCTTATACCACATCTGCCGTGACCTTTTCTGAGAGTATCTTTAGCCTCATGGCAGAGGCTTTTGGTGGCACTAAGAAACCTCCTTTAATCTGGCTGGAAACTACTAGCTGTGCTGGCAACATCCTCTCAACCTTAAATAGTTTTGCTCCTAAATTTCAAGAATTACTCCAGGATTCCTTTTCGTTAATCTATAGCAATACACTGATGGCGGCAGAGGGAAGTCTAGCTTTACAGGCTCTAGAACAGGGCTTGGAACTGTACCAGGGTGAGTACATCTTAGTGGTGGAAGGCTCGATAAGCACGAAAAAGAACGGTTTATATACCGTCATTGGCCATGGACCAGACGGGACACCCTACACTGCTCTGGAGCAAGTAAAAACTTTGGCTGTTAAGGCTAAATATGTAGTAGCTGCCGGTACCTGTGCGTCTTTTGGAGGGCCGTTTTCAGCCCACCCCAATCCAGCAGGAGTTAAGCCTTTACATCAAGTTGTTCCTGGGCAAGTTATTAACGTGCCTGGTTGCCCAGTCCACCCTGATTGGCTGGTTGGAACAATAGCTCATCTACTACTTTATGGTGTACCTAACTTAGATGCTTTTAGTCGGCCTACAATGTTTTACAGTCAACTAATTCATGATAAATGCTCCCGTCGGACTGATTTCGAAAATGCTATCTTTGCGAACAAACCTGGGGACACTGGCTGTATGTATAAGCTAGGTTGTAAAGGTCCGGTCACATACTCAGATTGTCCCACCAGACAATGGATTGGTCAACATAACAATTGGCCTGTGGAGGCTAATTCACCATGTATTGGCTGTGTGTCACCGAATTTTCCGGAGCAGACGATGCCGTTTTTTAAGCGTCTTCCTGATATGAATGTTCCTTTTGGGAAAGCGAACATAGAAAAAATAGCAATTTGGGGGGGAGTCGCGACAGCAGTGGGGATTGGCGCTCATTTGACAGCTAACGTTCTCACCGGTCGATTAGGGAAACAACTTATCCAAGGTACCGGGGAAATACCCACTGCCACTCAGAAGTGCTTAAATGATCCTACTCTAACCCAAGCAAAGCCAATCAAAGTGCGCAAAAGAATTAGAATAATAAAGAATTACCGGGAGGTACCTAATGTCAAAAAGAATAACCATTAGCCCAATTACCAGAATTGTTGGGATGTGGCGAATAGACCTAGAGGTAGATCAGGGGAAGGTTACTGATGCCAAGAGTAGTGGAATGAATTTAAAGGGCTTGGAGTTAATTGTCAAAGGTCGTGAACCTAGGGACACCCCGTATTTGTTGGCCAGAATATGTGGAATCTGTGCAATTCCACATATGTTAGCTGCCACTACGGCCTTAGAGAATGCCTGGGGTATCGAAGTGCCCCTAAATGCAGTTTTACTACGCCAATTACTTTTTGGCGCTCAACTCTTACAAAATCATTTACGCCATTTCTACCTCTTTACGTTACCTGATTTTGTGAAAGGACCAGATTATCCCCCGTTTACCCCACGGTATAATACTGACCTACGCTGCAATAATAGTGAAAATAAAAGTTTATGCAAAATTATTGGAGACAAGTAGAGTTAACTCGATTAGCGATGGAGATGGTGACTATATTTGGGGGGAAAGCTCCCCATACCCACGGTATAGTGGTAGGTGGGGCAACTGTTCATCCCACTGCAGACAATATCCGCCAGTTTACTAGTCTCTTGCTGGAGCTTCAAAGTTTTATCAAGAATGAGCTAATTCCAGATAACTTGCGGTTAGGAGAAATCTATCCGGAGTATTATCACTATGGTAATAGTCAGGATTTCCTCACCTTTGCTAATTATCCCGGTGAAATAATCTTAACTAATAAAAGTCAGTCCGGCGGGGCCTGGCTAGATGGGGCAATTCGACCGTTTGATGAAAAACAAATCTTAGAACACCTGCGTTACTCCTGGTATCGCGATAATGCTCCACTACATCCTGCGGCAGGCGAAACCGAACCTGATTTTGAAAAAGAGCAAGCATATTCCTGGGTTAAAGCTCCTCGCTATGCTGGTAAAGCTTGTGAAGTAGGTCCGCTCGCTAAGATGTGGATTTCCGACAAGTATCGTAACGGGACTGCAACAATGGACCGAACAATTGCCAGGTCGCTGGAAGCACTAACAATGGCTGAGTTAATGCAGGAATTGCTGCTGGCACTTGAACCTGGCAAACCAGTATTCCAGCCTTTCGAAGTCCCGCAAGAGCCTACGGAAGGGGTAGGTTTAATAGAAGCCTTCCGGGGTTGTTTGGGACATTGGGTAGCAACTGATAAGGGTAGGATTGCATCATACCAAATTGTGACACCATCAGCCTGGAATTGTTCGCCTCGTGATGATGATGGACAGCGAGGACCAATTGAAGCAGCTCTAATCGGACTGCCTGTGCAAAACATCGAAGAACCAGTTGAGGTGGGCCGGGTAGTGCGTTCCTTTGACCCCTGCTTATCTTGTGCCATTCACTAGAGTTGGACATTAGCTGGACAATAGCACGCCTGAGTAGAGACAGATCTAGAATAATTGGAAAGGTAGAAAATCATGAGCAATTCTACAGCAGTGAAAGAACCCGAGCAGATTGAACTAAGACAGCCATTATTGATCCGTTTATTTCATTGGACCTTTGCAGTGGTAATGCTTAATTTAATCACGGCAGGCTTTTATCTCCACCAGCCTCACTACTGGTATCCTTTTCGAGATATGAAGCAGGTCTTACTGATTTTGGATTTTACTGCCTTCCTTATAATAGCTTTGTTTGTTACGCGCACTTATTATGGTCTTCTTAACAGGGAGTATCAAAATATCATACTCAATCAGAAAGATCTCCAGCGCGGGGGTGAGTTTCTTCGATATCTCTTATTTTTAAAGCCTAATTTTCAGCAACACGAACAATATAACCCTTTTCAAAGGCTGCTCTTTTGCTCTTGGATAGTGGCCTTTCTCTTCCTTACGCTGACAGGCTTAATCCTCTATGAACCACAAAGGCTTCAGTTCTTACAGTTACCCTTTGGAAGCCTGTCAAATGTCCGTTTAATACATTATTTGTTTTCAGTTTGGTTTGCACTAACGATCCCAGGACACATCTATTTTGCTTTGACCTCTGATCCAGCTAAACTTCAAGCTATGTTAACTGGTTATCTCAGAAAAAACTCTTAACTCCAGTTAAATACAACTAGCTTTCATACCATTACTGAGATATAATAGGGCAAAATGTCGATAACTGTTGAAAAAACACGGCAATTATGCTATAATAAGCTTGCTACCAAATAATCGCTTAATTCCCACTAGGGAAACGGGGGACCCAATGTTTTGGGGTGAATCCGCGTCAGCGGTAGGGCCACCTTTCGGCCCGAACCCGTCAGCTAACTCCGTCAGCGTTGAAATGGGAGGTCGGTTTTTTTATGCCTAAAAACGGGAAGCGTTAATCCTTGGTTTAAAACTAAACTAAAAAACCAAGGAGGATATTTTATGTTATTTCGTCGCCTAGTAATTTCTTTAACTCTAAGTGTGGTAATGGTTTTCGCAATGGCACTCCCAGCATTGGCTGCCACAACCTACAAAGTCAAAGCTGGAGACTCTCTGTTTAAAATTGCCAGGTCTTTTGGAACTTCAGTTCAAATACTGCAGGCCAACAACAAGCTTGCTAAGAAAACAATGATTTATCCAGGACAAAACCTGATCATCTCAAAGGATCGTCAGGCAGTAAAAACAACTGTAACCCGTGGTTCTAACGGTCGGGGAGTAGTCCCTTATACAGCTAATGAGGTTGAACTCTTAGCACGTTTGATTACAGCAGAGGCCGGAGGCGAATCATACCAAGCCCAACTGGCAGTTGGAGCTGTAGTTGTGAACCGAGTTCAAAGCCCGATTTTCCCTAATAAAATTACCAGTGTAATTTATCAAGTAGAAGATGGTCATTACCAGTTTACTCCGGTGTTGAATGGGTTTATTAACAAACCAGCAACAGCTCAATCCTTACGGGCGGCTAAGGAAGCATTGACAGGAGTTGACCCTACCAACGGAGCGTTATATTTCTTTGTCACTGGCACACCTAATCGTTTTTTAAATGCCAAGCCTGTTTCGGCCAAAATCGATTCAATTACTTTTTCATGGTAAATTGGCTAAAACAAGCACCAAATTAATTATATAGAGAGCATATCTAAACACCTCTCTCAATACTATTCAGGAATGGGAGGGGTGTTTTTCTTGTATGATTAGCAATTGTGGGGTATGATAAATTCAGAAGCAAAAAAGTAAAACTTATCCAGTATGTAATAATTACATACCACATTAAGGAGTATTGAGGGGGGATTCACAATTAGACCAGCTATTAAACACTGCTTAATTTATCTTTTTCTACTGGTAGCGGGGATATTAGGTAGTACTTGGCCTGAGATTGCGGCAACTAGCCAAGCCCAAATAGTTTTTATTCCGATTAAAGGACCCATTGAACCTGGCATGTCGGGCTTCGTTGAACGTAGTTTAGAAAAAGCATATCGAATGGGTGCGCAAAAGGTTGTACTAGAAATAGATACGCCTGGTGGACTGATTACTTCGGCCCAAAAAATCAAAACAGCTGTTTTTACCAGCAAGGTACCAACAGTTGCTTTCATCAGCGGTGAAGCCAAATCAGCAGGGGTATTAGTGGCTTTGGCGACCGAGAGGATATATATGAGTCCAACTGCCAGCATTGGGGCAGCAGAACCAATTCCAAATACCGAAAAAATCCGTGCCTCCTGGCGTTCTGACTTAGAAGCTGTAGCCGAAGCGCGAGGTCGTAGAGCTGACATTGTGGCTGGAATGGTTGATCGTAGCATCGTCATTGAAAAGGTCAAAAAACAAGGGGAAATAATCGCACTTTCCAGTAAAAGAGCTGTCGAACTTGGTATAGCTGACGAGCTAGTTCAGAACAGAACCAGTCTATTGACTAACTTAGCTCAAAAGGATCAAGTCTACTACACAGCAGTTGACCTTTTGCCCGGCTGGGGTGAGCGCCTAACCTGGTGGATTATTAATCCCTATGTAGCCCCGATCTTATTATTGCTGGGCTTTGCTGGACTGATTTTAGAAGCCTTCATTCCTGGCTGGGGAGTGGGTGGTACCATTGGTCTGGTAGCCTTAGGAATCTATTTTGGCGGCCATATGATGGCTGGAGTTACAGGCTGGTTTGCTGTCTTTGTCTTTATCCTAGGTTTGCTCGCTCTGCTATTAGAGATCTTGGTAATACCGGGGTTTGGAGTTAGTGGCTTGATTGGCTTGGCACTCTTAGTCTGGGGAATATTTTTAACCGCTACCAGCCCTGCTCAGGCCTTTATCTCACTGACAGTTGCCACTGTTGGGAGCCTTGTGCTCTTGTATATTTTGATTAAAGTCCTGGGCCATCGTGGCATGTGGAATAAGCTAATCCTAGGTACCAAACTTGACTCTGCCTCCGGTTACAATTCCCCAAAAAAAGGCTTGGAAAAGTATCTGGGACTTACAGGTGTGGCACTAACACCGTTACGTCCAGCAGGCCATGCTGAATTAGCAGGCGAAAGAGTGGATGTAGTTAGTGAAGGTGACTTTATTGCTCAGGGGTCCTGGGTTAAAGTCATCAGGGTAGAAGGTACCCGGGTTGTAGTTAAGCTTATCGAAAAACCAAATCATGAGGAGGTTTAATCATGGAACTTGCTGCTTTAATTCCTTTGGTGTTATTTACTCTAGCCTTTATTGTGATCGCAATTATTTTTAGTTATATCCCAGTGGGACTCTGGATTTCTGCTCTGGCAGCCGGAGTAAATATCAGGATAGTCACATTAATCGGAATGCGCTTAAGAAGGGTAGTCCCGTCTAAAATTGTTAACCCCTTAATTAAGGCAATCAAAGCAGGTATAACCGTTACAGATAACCAACTAGAAGCCCATTATCTTGCTGGAGGCAACGTAGACCGTGTGGTAGATGCCCTGATTGCTGCTGAAAGGGCTAATATCCCGCTAGCTTTTGAAAGGGCAGCAGCCATCGACCTTGCAGGTAGAAATGGTTTGGAAGCTGTTCAAATGAGCGTTAACCCCAAAGTCATCGAGACACCCTTAATCTCAGCAGTCGCCAGAGATGGGATTGAAGTAAAGGCCATTGCTCGAGTGACAGTAAGAGCCAATATTGATCGCTTAGTAGGTGGAGCAGGAGAGGAAACTATCATTGCTAGGGTTGGAGAAGGTGTTGTCACAACAGTAGGTTCAGCTGTTAATCATAAAGCAGTCCTAGAAAATCCAGATATGATTTCCACAACTGTCTTAGGAAAAGGTTTGGACTCCGGAACTGCCTTTGAAATTCTTTCCATCGATATTGCTGACGTCGATGTGGGCCGTAATATTGGAGCTCAGTTACAAACTGACCAAGCTGAAGCTGACAAACGGATCGCACAAGCCAAGGCTGAAGAACGCCGTGCAATGGCAGTAGCCAGAGAGCAGGAGATGATTGCCGCAGTACAAGAAATGAGGGCAAAAGTCGTGGAAGCTGAGGCTGCAGTACCAGAAGCGTTGGCTGAGGCTTTGCGTAATGGTAGGTTGGGAGTAATGGATTACTACAACCTGCAGAACTTGCAAGCAGATACTCAAATGCGAGACTCCATCGGCAAAATAACCCCGAAAGGTAGTCCCGATAATCCTAATCAACAACCCCCAGCTAAGTAGCAGGGGAAGGGGGGAATAAGTTGGAAAAGGTTTGGCTGATTATCTTTGTGTTTGTTATGATTTACCGAGCGTATCAGAAAGCTATCGGAGTTAAGAAAGATGCCCAGCAGGACTGGGAAGACGAAGAAATGATGCCTGAAGAAAGAAAAGTATTTTATCCCTGGGAAGACACTTCTTATGCTTGGACTAGTGAACCAGCAGGCAAAAAAGTACGCGAATTCATTCCCAGAGCTCCCGAAGATAGTGAGACTTTAGCAAAAAGTATTGAGCAACGGCAGGCTGACCAATTACCTCAAAAGCCTCCTGCCAAAATGGTTCCAGTACAAAATGAACCTGGACAATTCTTGCCTCAGTTGGATTCTCACAACTTAATCAATGGGATAATTCTCTCGGAACTACTACAACCCCCGAAATGTAAGCGGCCAAGGCCCAAAATATAATAACAACGCCTCTCTCCTAGTTTTACTAGAGAAGGGGCGTTGTTATTATCGAATGAGCTTAATTTGATAAAGAAAAAACATCAATGGGTTACACCGTTTTAGGTATGATTTATCATGCTCAAGGCAACCTTGCCGAAGCAAAAAAAGCTTTTGATTTGGCATTGCAAAAAGACCCTAAAAATGCCAAGGCCTATTTTGAGATTGGAAAAAGTTATGAAAAAACAGACATTTCAAAAGCTAAAAAGTATTTCCAAAAATCCTTAGATGCTGGGGAGCTGGATTTGAAGGATATACTCTATGCTACAGAAAAAAGCATTTAAAGAGGTGAATAGATTTGCAAGATATTATAATGAAACTTTGTATCAACTCTAAAAAAGTCTATTTTTTGATACCTCTGACTCTGTTAGTAATTTTAAGTGTAGTTATGACTAAGCCATACATTGATATGCTTGGCTATAAGACTATCTTAATGGGCAGAATCAAAATCTATTATAGTAACGATCAAGAGTTGAAATATGTGAAAGAAATAGAATCAAAGCTGCCGGTTTATAAAAAATACCTTAAAGAAACTATTGGAACGGACAACGATGACAATATTACGATAGTATTTAAGGATTCTAAATTAGCTCAACAGGACCCTCACTTAAATCACGGACAAAACGGATATTATTATAATAAAAAAATAACTATTAGGACTGGGCCTGTTACGCGAGATGGTTTGGTGACATATGGGGTGTCGGTTACCGCCAACACTTTTTTTCATGAATACACTCACCACAATATAAAACTATATAATAAAAAAAATCTCCCTAAGTGGATTGATGAAGGATTGGCACAATATCTGGCGCGTTATATTGCCGACCCTGAAAATCTCCCAGGAGAATCTTTACCATTTAACGTTGTTTCTCTCGACAAGAATTGGTCTATATATCCCACTAGAAGCTTATATTATTCAGGCGAGTATTTTATAAGTAAAATCATTAAAATTTATGGTCAAGAAAAATTACAGAAGGTTCTTGATCTTCTAGCTAAGGGAAATAGTCAATATCAAGCACTTGAAACAGGACTAGACACCACTTTATCAGCATTCGAAAAGAATATGACGTTATAAATGAAGTGCCTCAAGGTAGAGAAAAGGGAAAATAGATATTTTACCCTTGCCGAATGAATCTAATAGCTCATACGAAAGCCTCTATCTGTAACTTTCCAACGAATAACCGTTTTACCTGTAGTGGAATAAGTTGGGACAAAAAGGAAAACCACTTTCTAATTAGACTTGTTTACGTTATTTAATGAGGGGGAACCGAACCAATGAACAATTATCTGAGGAAAACTTAACCAATACTGAATACCAAGAACAAACCAATAGAAACACTTTTGAGGGGCAAATAAGCGGGTTTGAATACTTTGGCGGTGCTCCTCACAAGGTAATCTTCGACAATGCCAAGGTCGCCGTTAAAGATGGCTTTGGCATACATGCAAAGGTCCAGGATAGATATGCTGCCTTAGCGGCCCATTATGCCTTCCAGGCGGAATTCTGTAACATCGCCTCCGGGCCATGAAAAGGGTCTTGTTGAAGGTCTTGTCGGCTGGGTCAGGCGCAATATCTTTGTGCCAATTCCAAGAGTAGAAACCCTAGATGAGCTGAACGCCGAAATACTGCGCAGGTGCTTAAAATACCGGAGCCATAAAATTGCTGGCAGAGAACAGACAGTCGGCATAATGGCGCAAAGTGCAAGTGCAAGAATGGCAAAACTGCCAAGGTTTAAGTTTGATCCCAGCAAAAGCATAATTGCCAGAGTAGATGATTTCTCAACAGTCAGGTTTGATTACAACAACTACTCTGTTCCGGTTAAGTATGCCAGCAAAGAGATAACTGTAAAAGGCTACGGAAATGAAATTGAGTTCAGGTATCGGGACTCCGAGATAGCTCGGTATCCAAGGTGTTACGAAAGGGGTACCACAAAATATCGGCTTGAACATTACATAGATTTGATAGAACAACGCCCCCGCAGTGCCTACAATGCAAAACCGGTAAAGAGTAACATCTCAGAAGCACTGATGGAAGTGGGCCGACGGCTGTCAGGCCCTCGTGAGATGGTAAAGTTTTTGCGGATGCATGTCGATTTCGGTGAGGAACGGTTGATAACAGCGATTAACTGCGTACAGGGTACGGAAATATCCATTGAACAGATCCAGGCACATCTGATACCTGTTAATCAGCCTGCCAAGATACACCCCATACTTGACGTCAAAGTAGCAAAACCGCAGTTTGGAAAATATGACAACCTTCTGACTAGGGGTGCTGCGGTATGAGTAGCTTAAATCCATTAAAAGAGATAACATACAAATACCCTCGCAACATAATTAGAAGGGCTTGTAGGGGCAAATAGAGGCCCCTTTTTTATGAGCTATTTTGGCAATCCCTGGGGGTAATAAACAAACAGTAAAAATCGATAGAACAGAATGAAAAACAAATTTACACCAGCCAATAAGCAGTTGTTCAAGTAAGGAGGCTATAATTGCAGTTTATTATAATAGGGATATTGGGCATAGTGTGCGGGATTTACTTTATGAAGAATAAGTCAGAATACCGCAATCCAATAATACAGAAGTATAATGCTATAATTAGTTTTATTGCAGGAATATACTTATATCTTTAGGGTAACCAAGATTTTAGGTTTGTAACTTGCAGAAGCAGGGAGAGGGGTAAAACCCATCCCAAATACCTTTAAAATCATGCTAGTTTACATAATTATTATTATAGGAAGTAGTATTGATATATATAAGAACCTCCAAAGCTTAATCTTGGAGGTTCCTGACACTTTAATGCAATATTCCTTTTGCTCCATCACCGTCGAGAATAATTTTTTCTATTGCGATTCCCTTATAATCAACATCATCCTCTATACACTTACAACAATCATCACATCGTTTATTTGGATCTAGCTCACAGAATTCACAATCGCCACACTCATCACAAATTTTACAAGGATCGATTTCACAGATTTTCATACTAAAATACCTACCCATCAATTAAAATTAAGCACATTATACTATATTTTACTAGCCCATGCCAAGAATTACGTAATTATCAGTACCTTTTCTACATATACTTGGAGTAGTCTATTTCGAAAGGAGCTCGAGTATATGAAAATCTATGTTAATTCCAATGGAATCATTTTTACCGGCAAGATCAGCGATTTACGTAGCTTATTAAAACAGTACTTGTTAAATAGTGTTACCGTCAAAGAACTCATTAATAAGCATCTACATTAATATTAGAGTACACTTAATATTAATTAATCAGCTCACTCCGTAATAGCATAAGTTCTTAAGCCTTCTTGGTATAAATCTCTACCATAGATATCATTTACTACTATTAGTGGTAAATCTTCCACAACCAGTTCATGAATGGCTTCTGGTCCCAATTCAGGATATGCAATTACCTTACATTGGGTTATTTTTTTTGCAATTAAGGCAGCAGCCCCACCTACAGCTGCAAAATATACTGCTTTATGTTTTTGCATAGCAGTAATGACTTCTGCACTTCGCTCCCCTTTACCAATCATGCCTTTTAAACCTTCTTCTAGCATCCTAGGAGTATAGGCATCCATTCTACCACTGGTGGTAGGTCCTGCAGATCCGATAACTTGTCCTGGTTTAGCAGGGGTTGGACCGACATAATAGATAATTTGTCCACTGAGATTAATCGGTAGTTTTTGGCCTGCCTCTAACAATTCAACTAGCTTCTTATGGGCAGCATCTCTTGCTGTATAGATAATTCCGGAAAGCAAAACTTGTTGACCAATCTCCAATTGTTCAACTACCTCATCAGTTAATGGTGTAGTTATTTTAATTTGTGAATTTAATAACATGCAAAGTACCTCCGAAAATAAGATCTAATTTAGATTACAGCTTCTTTATGGCGTGCAGCATGACAATTTATGTTAACCGCAACTGGTAAACTAGCAATATGGGCAGGAAATATTTCGATCTGTACTGCTAATGCTGTAATGTTACCTCCAAGGCCTTGGGGTCCTATTCCCAATTTGTTGACTTCAGCAAGTAATTCTTGTTCTAAGCCAGCAATATCAGCGTGTTGATTACTAACACCTACTGTCCGCAAGAGCGCTAGTTTGGCCAATAAGGCACATTTTTCAAAAGTACCCCCAATTCCAACCCCGACAATTATCGGAGGACATGCGTTCGCCCCGGCAGCTTGCACAGTTTCCAGCACGAATTTTTTCACACCAGCAACACCTTCCGATGGTTTCAACATCTTAATGCTACTCATGTTTTCACTTCCCCCTCCCTTTGGGGCAACAATAATCTTGATATTTTCGCCAGCGACTAAAGTGATATGGATAATCGCTGGGGTATTATCTCCGGTATTTTTTCTTGCTAAGGGATGTCCCACAATAGATTTGCGAAGAAAACCAGTATTATAGCCTTGCCGTACTCCTTCATTTATCGCAGCATCTAGTAACCCGCCAGCGATATGTACCTCTTGACCTAGCTCTACAAAAAAAACTGCAAAACCAGTATCTTGACAGATGGGCACTTCTTCCTCATCGGCTATCGTGGCATTTGTAATGAGTTGCCCAATTATGTCTTGGCCCAGCACGGCTTGTTCCTCACTTTGGGCCTTAACTAAGGCGGTTAAGACATCTTCACCTAAGTGATAATTAGCTTCTTTACAGAGGCTAGCAACAGTATCTATAATGGTCTGAACTTTGATCTCACGCAAATATAATTCCTCCCTATTTAACAGCTAATTTTAGCTAGAAATAAAATAAAACCGGCATTTATGCCGGTATAACATTATGATTAAATCCTATGATAACTAACTGTTATACCGTCTCAGTATATTATACATTGTTGCCAGCTAAATATTAAGTGTTTTTGGCAGCAACTTTTATCCTTTGCGGTATATATTTTAACCTAAATTAGCCTGGTTTAATCCTTTGGTTTCCTTATTTAGAATTATTTGTTGATGCTAGTCTAAAGTTAATCGGTGTTAACCGGGATTAATAATTGTTGACCGGGTTGGATTACTGGACTATCCAACTTGTTGATTTCTTTAATATCATAAATTAATTCTCTGAGATCACCATTGGTATTGTTCGCCTCAGCAATTTTCCAAAGCGTATCTCCCTCGCGTACAATAACTATATTATAATCAGTACCAGTACTACTTTTAGCTGTACCAGGTTCTAAGGTGACTAGTAAGACTACTGATACCAATAAAACTGTAAGAATAACTGATACTCTATGGATCAGTTTATTATGCTTATTATTACGCCGCTTTTTCATAAATTATTCCTCCTCCAAGAACAACTGTTTGCCCTGGTACTAGAATAACACGAACACTTGTTTTGTGTCAATGATTTATGTAAAAATATTTCCAGAAATAATTAAAAAAATATCGCGAACACGCGTTTGAATTATTATTGCTTTGTGATATAATGGTAAACGGATAAATATTTTGGAGGTGTTCCCATGTTTTCTAGTCTGTCCTCTCGACAAAGAGCTATTTTGGATTTTATTAAAAAAGAAATTCGGAGCAAAGGATACCCGCCTTCCGTTCGTGAAATCGGGCAGGCCGTGGGTCTCAGTTCTAGCTCTACCGTCCATGGACACCTCGCTCAAATTGAGGAGAAAGGCTATATTCGGAGAGATCCTACGAAACCTAGAGCAATCGAAGTTACTGATGGCAGTTCTGAGATTATTAAAAAAGAAATGATAAACGTACCTATTGTGGGCAAGGTTACAGCTGGACAGCCCATTTTAGCTGTTGAAAATTTAGAAGATACTTTTCCTTTACCTCTAGATTTTGTGCGAAGTGATAATGTCTTTATCCTTTCAGTCAGCGGAGATAGTATGATTAATGCCGGTATTTTGGATGGGGATTATGTTATTGTTAAGCAACAACAAAATGCTACCAATGGCGATATTGTCGTAGCTTTAATTGAAGATGAAGCTACCGTAAAGACTTTTTACAAAGAAGCTAATCATTTTCGCTTACAACCGGAAAATCCTAGTCTCGAGCCGATAATTGTGAAGGATGTAAGTATTATTGGTAAGGTTGTCGGCGTATTCCGGCGGATTCATTAAGGCTGGCTGAATATTTATAAGAAAAGGACACTCCAAATGGATGTGTCCTTTTCTTATAAATATTTATATATACTTATAATTTCAAATAAATAAATCCCAGATAAACAGTCCAGTCATTAACAAGGCAATCAAAATCTTAGCTACGGCCCCACCTAAAAGCCCGAGACAGGTACCCCAAGCAGCGCGAATTGCTTGCTGAAGTGACTTGCCAACTGCGAGTTCTCCGAGAATTACGCCGACTGGCGGGAAGAAGATTATGCCCCAAGGGAAAAAAAATAGACCTACTAAACCGCCTAGAACAGCTCCCCAGCTCCCTGCTTTAGAGGCTCCTGACTGTTTTGCCCCAACAGCTCCGGCGAAGTAATCGACACCAGTACCAAACGCTGTTAAAATCCCCAGGACGATAATAATGTACGGCGAAATCTGATTAAAGTTATCATATATTCCATAAGCCAGGGCTGCGCAAAATATCATCACAAGGCCAGGAAGTATCGGGAGAAAAGTACCAGCAACTCCAACTAACATTACCAATATGGTTAGCCATACTATCCAATTATTGTTCATTTTAACTCCCTAGCGTATTCGCCGATCTTTCACATAGTTGCTGCCGATTAAACTTTTAGCATATTTCTTCAATTCAGAGGCAACTTCTGCCACTTGCCAATGTGAAGTAAGTTTACGTTTCTCATTAGATACTACAGCTATAGACAATGTAATCATGGGGTAACTAACCTGGTTGCTCTGGCGATCAAGAGTCGTGATATAGCCCATCTTTCGATCTTCTATGCTATACAGTAAAGGGATAGTGCTATCAAATTGGGAGATGTATGCACTACAAAGGGCATCCACTTTATCTGGTGTGGTAATGGCTATAAAATCATCACCACCGATATGACCAATAAAATCATCACGATTACCTAATGTATAGGTACACTGCTCTAAAATATGGGCAAGTAGCTTCAGTACTTCGTCACCCTTTAGGAAACCATAGACATCATTGTAGGCTTTAAAATTATCTAAGTCTAGATAGAGCACAGCAAAGGGCTTATCTGGAGTTTTAACTTTAGTCTTGATTTGTTCCTCAATTAAGATATTGCCTGGCAAACCAGTTAAAGGATTAAAAGATTTTTCCTGTTTTGCTCTTCGTAAATGGGTTTTAATTCGAGCAACCAATTCTTTAGTATCAAAAGGTTTGGTCATATAATCGTCGGCACCAGCATCTAAGCCGGAGATGATATCTTCTGTTTCCCGACGCGAGGTGAGCATAATTATTGGCACATGACCAGCTCTCGTGTCATTACGGAGTAATCGACAGATTTCGGTTCCGTTCTTTCCGCCAGGCAGCACCACATCCAATAAAATTATATCTGGAGTGGACTCGTAAACCGCATTTAAGCCAGTAATGCTGTCCATCGCGACAGTAACCTGAAAGCCTTCTTTTACCAGGCGGTCACTGACAATCCGGACAATGAATTTGTCATCATCTATAATCAATACCCGATTCACGCAATGGCCCCCTAAGTTTATTATTTATTTATTGTAACATAATTCGCTAATTTATGGCAATATTTATTTGGTTACTCCAGTGATAAGATCTGCTCAGCGGCCATCAAAGCACCATGTTTGACATGTTCCTTGCAAAGACCACCTTGCATATAAATAGCAAAAGGTTCGCGCATTGGAGCATCTGCACTTAATTCGATAGTGGCTCCCTGCACAAAGGTGCCACCAGCCATGATTACCTGGTCTTGGTAACCTGGCATTACCCAAGGTAATGGAATTACGTGCGAGTCGATTGGACTAGCTTGTTGCAACCCTCGACAAAAAGCCTGGACCTTATCACTACTACCTAATTTGATAGCTTGAATCAGATCTGTTCTGGGTTCATCATAACTGGGTGAAACAGCATAGCCCAGTTCAGCGAAAAGACAAGCTGTAAAAACAGCACCTTGCAAGGCTTCACTAACAGTATGAGGAGCCATAAATAGGCCTTGATATAACTGACGATTGAGATCCAGACTGGCGCCAACTGCTCCGCCAATTCCTGGTGCGGTCCACCGGTTAGCGGCTAAGTTTACCAAGTCCCTACGACCGGCAACATAACCGCCAGTCGAAGCTAAGCCACCACCTAAATTTTTGATTAATGAGCCGGCAATAAGGTCAGCACCTACATCAGTTGGTTCTAAAGCTTCCACTAGTTCTCCATAGCAGTTATCTACAAACACTACTACTTCAGGTTTAATTCCCTTAATGAAAGCGATTAATGCTTTCAGAGTAGCAATGTTTAAAGAGGGTCTCCAGCTATATCCTCTTGACCTTTGAATGGCAACCATTTTGGTTTGTTGGGTAATAGCTCTAGCTATACCCTCTCGATCTGCTGTGCCATCTGCTAGCAAGTCAACTTGGCGATAATTTACTCCCCAATCGCGGAGGGAACCAGCAGTGCTACCTTTGAGGCCTATTAACTCTTCCAGAGTATCATAAGGGCTACCAGTGACACTTAATAACTCATCACCTGGTCTCAGCGTTCCAAAGAGAGCTAGAGCTATTGCATGCGTTCCTGATACAATCTGGGAGCGAACTAGAGCTGTCTCAGTTCCCAATACTCGGGCAAAAACTTTTTCTAAAGCTTCCCTACCCTGATCACCATAACCATAACCAGTGCTTCCTTTGAGATGATAATCAGCTATCTTTTCCTGGGCAAAGGCAGCAAGTACTTTCCGATGATTATCAAAAGCCCTGGTCTGAAGTTCCATCACAACAGGTTGAATAATCTTTTCAACTTTTTCTGCGACTTCCCAAAGCGGCTGTGAAAATTGCATTGTGGTTGTCTCCTTAATCCAACAGGTATGGTTTGATTTTATTAAACGTCTGCTGGTCTAATTCTGCTAGAACTTTTACTCCTTCGGGGAGAAATTCCTCACTTAAAACCTGGCCATTATTATGCATTAAGGCCAGCAACGTACCTGTTTCATATGGTAACAGCAGATCACAGCGGATCAGTTCACCAGGCATCTGCCCTAGTAACTGCTGAACTAACTCTTCCATCCCCTGCTTAGTTGCTGCTGAAATCTCCACAGCACTGGGATATTCCTTGGCAATTAAATGAATCATGGTATCATCTTTAACTAAGTCCATTTTATTGAAAACTGTAATAGTTGGGATGGTGTGAGCACCTAATTCAACTAAAACCTTCTCAACTGTTTTAATTTGATCATGGAAATCAGGATTACTTG
>CAZKEO010000003.1:0-21803 GCA_964551785.1 uncultured Eubacteriales bacterium
ATTTCTCGAAAACCCCGCCTTAATAATCAATGATACCTTGCAATGGTTAGAACAGCTAGTCACAGCACCCTCACCAAATTAAAAATCCCGCCCCCGTAGTTAAAGGCCTTGACCAAAAAGCGACTCCGCCAAGTTCCATTGGCCTGAGTCGCTTTTCTTATTTATTGATACCGTAGTGCTTCGATTGGGTTTAGCTTGGCTGCTTTATTAGCTGGGTAAAGCCCGAACACAATACCTATCCCAACTGAGAAGCCAACAGCCAAGGCTACAATGTTAAATGAAACAGTAGTTTCGATGGACATTAATTTACCAATCAGACTAGCCCCACCGAAGCCAATGATAATCCCCACTATCCCGCCACAGCCACTGACCACTAAGGCTTCGATTAGGAACTGCCTCAGGATATCCCGCCTTTTGGCACCGATAGCTTTCCGAATGCCAATCTCCCTGGTGCGCTCAGTAACTGAGACTAACATAATATTCATGATGCCAATTCCACCTACCAGTAGGGAGATGCCGGCAATTCCTCCGAGCATCAGGGTAAGCGTGCCGGTAACTTGGCTCACTGTTGAAAGCATTTCTGCCTGGTTAGAAATTCGGTAGGCATCGGTATTCTTGGTCTTTTTGTAGAGGATATTTTCTAACTGGGTGACTACCAAGTCTACATCCTCCGGACTTTTGGCTTGGACATAAACAGAACGGATCCCTTTATTATTTAATAACCGCTCTGCGGTAGTCAAGGGGATGATGACTTTGTCATCATTGGAACCAAAGCCTCCTGAAGAGCCCTTTTCCTCCAGTACTCCTACCACTTTGAAATCTTCCCCATTAATTTTAACTGTTTCGCCATACGGGCTACTTTGCCCAAATAATTCTGTCACCACAGTGGTACCAAGCAGGACCACCTTTTGCCGAAAGCTGATATCAGTAGGAATTAGAAAGCGTCCTTCCTGCACGTGCAAGTTCCGTACCTGCTCATATTCACTATTGGTGCCTTCCAGACTGGTATCATATTTTTTGTTACCATACTTGACCGAGACATCACCATTATTGACCGGAGCAATTTCTTGAATTCCTGCTCTAGTTTTCCAACCCATTACTTCCTCATAAGTCATACTTACGGAAGATTCGTTGCCTCGGATGGAGACACTAACTAAGTTAGAACCTAGGCCCTGAATCTGCCCGGTTACGGAGTTGCTCGCACCTTGACCTAGAGCTACCAGCACAATTACGGCAGCAACCCCAATAATAACCCCCAGCATTGTTAAGAAGGAACGGAGCTTATTAGCGACAATACCAGCCATAGCTAGTTTAATAGCCTGCCAAATATTCATTAGGCTACCCCCTCGCCTAACACGATTTGCCCATCCTGAATTTTGACCACGCGCTTAACTTGTTTGGCTATTTCAGGATCGTGAGTGATCAGGATAATTGTTTTTCCTTGCTGATTCAGCTCTCGAATAATCCCCATTACTTCGATTCCTGAACGAGAGTCGAGGTTGCCGGTGGGTTCGTCGGCTAAAATAACTGGCGGCTCTCCGGCTAGTGCCCTTGCTATCGCCACCCGTTGCTGTTGTCCTCCTGAGAGCTCAGAGGGTTTATGATGCAGGCGGTCTGCCAGTCCTACCATTGCCAAAGCTTTTTCGGCAGTTTTCCGGCGTTCACTGACACTCATCCCCCGATATATTAAGGGTAGTTCGACATTTTCCAATGCAGTTAAACTGTTTAACAGATTGAAGCTCTGAAACACAAAGCCAATTTTGGCATTGCGGATCTCAGCCAGTTCATCTTCTTTCAGCTTGCTAATTTCCCGGCCATCTAAGAAGTAGTTCCCTTCCGAGGGGACATCTAAACAACCTAGCATATTCATCAGGGTTGATTTACCGGAACCTGACGGTCCAATAATGGCAAGCATTTCGCCGCTCTCGATAGTTAAATTAACCTTGTCTAGAGCAGTAATGGTTATGGAACCTGTTTGATAAAACTTACTGATATTTTGGAGTTTAATCATTACTACCTCTTCACAACCTTTCCTAACAAGGTTCAGCTTTAATGTGCTCCACCAAAGCCACCCATTCCACCAGCCCGGTTACCGCCAGTTCCCGGTATCCGCGTATTGCTACTAGTGGTACTCTTGGTTACGGATGGTACAACTACTAGCTCGCCTACTGCAACTCCACTCTTAATTTCGATCATCGTTTCATTATAGAGGCCAGTTTCCACTGTTCGCATATTCTTCGGTCTATTGGAAGTAGCCCCTTGGTTATTCGTAGCGTCTTGGCTCACATTACCACTTCTGCTATCAGTAGCATTTCTGCTAGTACTAGCATTTTGGTTGGCACCACCGTTAGCATTGTCTGCCATCATTACATACTTCTTACCTTGGCGTTCATTGACACTCTCAATCGGTAGCAGTACGACATCAGTCTTACTATCAACTAAAATCTCCACATTGGCTGTCATACCAGCCTTTAGCTGAGCTACTTGATCCAATGCTAGGGTCACATCAAAGTTAGCGACATTATTTGAGACAGTCCCCTGAGCAGCTATTTCGGTCACTTTGCCCTGGAAGCTCTGCTCCGGTAGAGCATCAACAGTTATCTTAGCAACTTGCCCCACTTTTACCTGAGCTATATCCACTTCATCAACAGGTACAGTGACGCTCATCCCATTACCACCGATAATGCTGGCTACCGCTTGACCGCTTTTCACTTCATCTCCCACCTGCAAGTAATTTTGTCCCGTGCTTGTGGTGGATGAACTACTGGAACTGCTACTGCTGGAACTCTCCTGACTTACCTCCAGGAGGGTTATCACCCCATCAAGAGGAGCCACGATCTTGTAGTCAGCCAACTGGGTTTGGAGACGGGCTAGTTTCAGCTGAGCTTGCTGTAGCTTGATTTCTTGGCTGGCAATTTGCTCATTCAGGTTATCACTAGTAAGCACAGCAATCCTTTGTCCTTTATTTACATGGGAGTCCTGTTGAATACTTAAGCTGGAAATTTTGCCTGCTACTCCAGTTCTCACGCTGATAGTTTCTGCCGACTCTAAGGTCCCTGCTTCAACCCCTTGCTGGACACCTGCGGGGGTAGAAATATCTGCCTGTGCTTCTAAGCCTACTGCTAAGGAACCGGAATTAGGAACTTCGGTAGTAACTATATAATATTCCGAACCATCTAAATTAGCCTTTCCGACCCGCTCTACTGCAATTACCTTGCCATTTACTGTTGCAAACAGCGAACCAATTACTACCTTTACTTTTTGACCCACTTTAATGTACTTGATTTGACTACTGATAAAGGGCGATTTAAAAATGAGGCGATCTGCTTGAATTGTAGCCACCGTAGAATTGTTAGCCACATCCTGCCCAACAGCCACGGGTAAAGTTGTAATCGTGCCACTAATCGGGGCAATGACCTGTAAATACTGACGTTGCTTACGCAGAGTGCCCAATTCCATTTCGATTTGTCGCTTATCCAAGACGGCACTATCAATATCTGTCTGTAGGCTAGTCGTTTCTAATTCAAATAGCACATCTCCTTTATGTACCTGTTGGCCATTTTGAACATTGATTTTACTAATGGCCCCGGCACCTTTAGAGGAAATAGTCCTACTAGACCTCGGTTCAAGCGAACCATTCCCAGTAACCGTTACTTTAATGTCACCTTTTTCTGCTTTCACGGTGGCAGATGCTATGCTGGTAGTATTTGAGTTTCTAAAGAAAAAGTACCAACTGCCAATACCGACCAAGAGTAGACTCACACCGATAATCGTAGCAAGTTTCCAATTTTTTGCTAACACACCATGGCCTCCTTCATTACTTAATTTGCTTACTTTGTTCCGCTAACAACCCTGCCAATTAATTGGTAGGACTGTACTTTACTCTGCTGATAGCCTAAGTTACATTACCTATTATAACGAATATAGGTGGATAAATGGTGAATGAAATGTGTAAAAAGTGTGTAAAGCCGTTAAAGCTATTTTATGGTATGATAAGCTTGTACTGTAAATATGTTGAGGTGAATACCTTTGAAGGAATTTTGGATTGCGGTCGTTGATGATGATGTTAATATTCGCCAGTTGGTGGAAGCCTATTTACATCGGGAAGGTTACCGAACCATCGGCTTAAGCACGGCGGAAGAAGCCTGGGACTTATGGCAAACTGCTCCTCCGGATTTATGGGTTCTAGACATTATGTTGCCTGGCATGGACGGCTACGAGTTTTGCCGTCGGATTCGTTCAGATACCGAAGTGCCAATTATTATGATTTCTGCTCGTGACGAAGAAGTTGATAAAATACTAGGTTTGGAGCTAGGTAGTGATGATTACTTAACCAAACCATTTAGCCCCAGGGAATTAGTCGCTAGAGTAAAACGCATTTTACACCGAACCCGCTCGCTACAGCAAACAAATGGCAGTCTACCCTCCCCTAAAAAACCCTGGCTGGCTAATTTGGAAATCCAACAGGATGAGCACCGGGTGTTTTGGCAAGCCCAGGAAATCGAACTAACTACCAAGGAATATCAACTGCTCGAATATTTAGTAGCCTGGCCAAATCGGGCCTTCACTAGGGAAGAGCTCTTAACTTACGTTTGGGGGGCAGACTATTTTGGCAGTAACCGAGCTGTAGATGATATCGTGAAGCGCCTTCGTAAAAAGCTGACCAACTTACCCTTAGAGTCAATCTGGGGTTTTGGCTATCGTCTGCGGGTGGAAGGTGAGGTTACACCATGAAATTAGCAAAACAGCTGAATTTGGCTTTTGCTACCCTGTTGATTATTTTGCTAATTGTAACAGGCATTATCAGTTACAATGCTCTTTTACGGGTTTTGGTCAGGGAACAGCAAAATGAATTGCGCCAAAAGGGTAGCTTTTGGTTAAGTCAAATTAGTAATCAAGAGCAAATTCAGCTCCAAGACTGGCAATCAATCTCAGGGCTCAGCATTCGCTCCAGCAAATTAGATATCATCGTATACCAGCAGGATAAAGGTGTGATCTATACTACCTTGCCACCTCAAATTGTGACCAGCTGGCTTAAGAAATTGACCGATCCACATGCACGCCGAAATGGCTTATGGCCTGGCACGGACGAGGACTTTGTGGTAGAAGTCCTCCCCCTCGACTGGCAGCAAACAAACTATATTGTAACGTTAGCAGCCCCGTTACGAGGCCTGAAATCCTTGCAATTCTTACTGACTAAACAACTGCTGGGTATTTTAGCTTTTGGTGGAGCAGTCTCCATTTTGCTCAGTTACCTCATTACCCGACATTTAGTAACCCCCTTAACAAAATTACAACATGAATTAACTAAGGTAAAACAATTACGCTTCTCGGAGGTTGAACAAATTGCAGCCGGGGGTGAAATTGGCGAGGTAGCCCAGGCTGTGCACCAGTTAGCCCATGAGCTGGGTCATTATGTCAACACCCAAAAACTCTTTTTTCAAAATGCCTCTCATGAATTAAAAACCCCTTTGATGTCCATCCAGGGGTATGCTGAGGGTATTCGGGATGGGGTTTTTACTGGGCCGGCTGTTGAACAAGGCTTGAATATTATTATTGCAGAAAGTGCTCGCCTGAAAAAAATCGTGAATGAAATTATTTTGCTGGCTAAATTAGAAAGCGAAAAAGATATCTTTGACTTGGCCGCAACAGATGTCAACTGGGTCATTGCCCAAGCGTTAGAGCGCTTAGCTCCCCTCTCTCAGGAAAAGGGGATAAATATAACCATCCAGACTCCAGCGGAACTTGCCAATCAACCCCTATTGGTCTGGGCGGATTCCGAGAAATTACTGCAGGCCTTGATAAACATTTTGAGTAATGCCTTACGTTATGCCCAAAATTCAATCACCCTCAAAGCCTCCCTGCAAGCTGAACAGCCCGTGGTAGAAATCACCGATGATGGCCCTGGAATTCCCGCTGCCTTATTACCACAGTTGTTCCACCGCTTCGTCCGGGGGAAGGATGGAGAAACAGGCTTAGGATTGGCTATTTCGCGCGCCATTATCGAAAAATGTGGTGGACGGATTGAAGCTGAAAACCTACCTGCCGGAGGGGCACTCTTTCGCCTTTATTTGGCCCCAAAACCATCAGATGCCCCTACTGGGCGCACATAAAGAAGCTGCTGACGAAGGTCAACAGCCTGAGGACCAACTCGAGTTGGTCCTTTTACTTATTTAAATCAGCTATGCTTCTGCTTAATCAATACTCTTGATAATCAGTAACTGACCTGTTTCCACTTGAATTGTACCTGCCTCACCGCTCAGTACATTACTGATACCAAGTGAGCTACCCAGCCCCAGGGTGGCTTGCTGTAGCGGGTACTGAAAACCACTCAGAGTTATTCCTGTCACCGTTGGTGTTAAGGGTAATACGGAGATATAAGTGTATCTCCCTTTAGTAACAGAGACATTCCCATCGGTTAAGAAAATCTCATTATGCTCACCAATAATTCTGCTGGCTATCCCAGCCTGTAAAGCTTGCAAGAGTAAGTGAACATTAGCTAAGGTATGGTCAAACCTGCTCCCTAGCCCCCCCAAAATGATAATTTCCTGTGGCCGCTGTTCTATGGCCCAGGTATACGCTAATTCGGTATCTGTGTGGTCTTTTGCAATCGGGTCATACTGGGCAAGTGCCGGACAACTTTGCCTGATTTGGGTAAGCTCGGTCGCCGTTACCGAGTCAAAGTCACCTAAAACATAGTCGGGCTGCAGGTTGTGTTGTATCAAATACACTGCCCCGCGGTCCACTCCGACTAAGAAGTCAGTTGCCTGAATTTCTGCTATTGCCCAGGGCCCCAAGTCGCCCCCAGTGAAAATTAATATCCGCTGCTTGTTACCCATCTTGTTTCTCCTGTTCAAAGAGGCTTTCACCCAAGAGGTGTAGCAACTCCCTTTTAATAGCAGTAAAGGCCGGATCAGTAGTCATCCGAGCATGTCTGGGCCGGCCCAGCGGAACTGTTACTTCCGCCACAATCCTGCCTGGACTTGGTGAG
This sequence comes from uncultured Eubacteriales bacterium, assembly GCA_964551785.1. Taxonomy (GTDB): domain Bacteria; phylum Bacillota; order Carboxydocellales; family JAJZTU01; genus CAZKEO01. Next base: position 6,992 of record CAZKEO010000003.1, read on the forward strand.
AGGACGTAAATCCGGTCGGAGAGTAGAATAGCCTCCTCAATATCATGTGTGACAAAAAGGACAGTATGCTTAAACTGCTGCCAGATTTCTAACAACCATTGTTGCATCTGCATCCTAGTTAAGGCATCTAATTTACCAAAGGGCTCATCTAACAGCATCAGCTCTTTTTTATTGAGGTAAGTCCTTAAAAAAGCTGCCCGTTGTCTCATGCCCCCTGATAAGGCATAGGGATAGCTCTGGGCATAATTGCTTAACCCAAAATGCGGCAGGAGTGAGAGGGCCTCCTCCCTAGCTGTTTTTCTGGACCATCCCTGAATTTCTAGGGGGATAATCACATTATCTAAGATGGTGCGCCAAGGAAAGAGCACATCCTTCTGAGGCATATAGCTGACCTGGCCCTTTTTGCCTAGGATCGAAACACCGGACAACAAAACTTCCCCAGCCTCTGGCAAACTAATGCCTGCCACTACATCTAGCAAAGTGCTTTTGCCACAACCACTCATCCCAATCAAGCTGGCGATTTCGCCCTCCTGGACCTCTAGGGAAATCTCCTCGATGGCAGGTTCCCAGCTCTGTCCCTGACTAAAAAAAGATTTGCTAACTTGCCGGATTGCTAGTTTGGGACTAGACACGCTCTCACCCCCTTTCACCAAGTCACCTGATCTGCTACTGACATTCCCTTATTGTTTGGGGAGATAATCATTAGTAAAGGCTTTATCTGTCTCGATATTTTTAGGAATTAACTTCCGCTCCAACATCCACTGGGCATATCGCTGCCATTCTTCGGTCTTTTGAACACCCCACTGCGGGGCATCTTCCTGATATTTTTTACTGACCCAGTCTTGACTGGCATTAACTAAGGCAGGATTTAACTCCGGCGCATTTTTTAACAAAATAGAGGCTGCCTCACTGGGCTTGGCAATTGCAAATTGATAGCCCTTGGTAGTGGCGGCTAGGAATTTTCTAACTGTCTCTGGCTGTTCAGCTATATGTTTTTCATTGGTAACCAGCACTGGTGTATAGTAATCAAGGGCGGGATCTAGGTCTTTTAGCATCAGTAGGTTTAGTTCTATGCCGCGGCGCTTAGCTTCCACCCCGTCCCAACCGTAAAAAATCCACTCGACATCAGCATCTCTGCCAATGGAGGTAAAGAAGTCTGTCGCCCCTAAGGTAACATTCATGACTTTGCTATAATCAGCCCCTGCTTTAGCCATCACGGCTTTCAACATGGCCTCTTCAACAGGAGAACCCCAACCACCATAGCGTTTTCCCTCAAAATCCTTGGCAGTCTTGATATTGGCACTCTGTAAGGAGGCAAAGGCAGAAGTATTATGCTGAATCACGGCAGCCAAAGAAACCAAGGGAATATCGTTAGCTCTGGCTTGTGTAACCCCTTCCTGGTAGCTAACTCCAAAGTCTGCTTTGCCGGCTGCCACCAGTTGATCTGCGGTACTACCTTGGCCGGGCTGGATAATTTCTACCTCTAGACCCTCCGCTTTGAAAAAGCCTTGATCCTTCGCGACATAAAGTCCAGTATGATTGGTATTGGGCTGCCAGTCCAACATTACCGTGATTTTCTGTAGCGGGGCAGCTTTTTCCGGTGTTTTAGGCGCAGTTTGCTGTTTAGTTCCGCACCCAGTCAAAATCAGGCCTGCCAGTAGTGCTATTAGGCCTAACAGTGTTAAGTTAAATTTTTTCTTCATCGTACCTGCTCCTCTCAATTAAACCAATTCATCCTGCTGATAATACCACGGCATTACCAGTCTAGCGCAAAACTCAATACTGCTGGTAATCACCAGGCTTAAGATCGTAATCACTACAATGGTGGCAAAAACCTGGTCGGTCCGAAACGACTGGGCTGAACGGGTCATTAAAATACCCAAGCCTTTGCTAGCTCCTAACCATTCGCCAATTACTGCCCCCATGACACTGTAGGTACCTGCAATCCGTAACCCCGAAAATAAAAAAGGTAAGGCAGCAGGTAGTTTTACCAGTCGGAAAGTTTTACTGCTACTCGCCCCCAGTGCTGACATGAGATGTAGCATGTCCCGGTCCACCATCCGATAGCCATCAACCAAATTGATGGTAATCGGGAAAAAACAAACCAAAGCTACCACGATAACTTTCGGTAACAAGCCATAACCAAACCAAATGATAAACAAGGGGGCCACGGCTATAATCGGGATAGTCTGCGAAATGACCAGTAAGGGATAGACCGCTTTTTTTAGCCATTCGGAAGCATCCACCAAGGTAGCAATACTAACCCCTAAGAACACAGCTACAGCAAAACCAAGCGCTGTTTCTAAGAGTGTTTGCAGGCTATGCTGCCAAATTAATTCCCTGGCCTGCCACAAAGACTGCCCAATTAAGGTGGGGCTAGGCAGAATCCATTTTTCTAGTTCAGCCTGTTTAACCACCAGCTCCCAACAGACCAGGAAGACCAATAGTACTTCTACCGGAAGCAGGAGCGAGAGCCATTGTCCTTTGGCCGCAAGGGGGCTGTTACCGGTATTGGGCAAGTTTTTCATCCATTGAAACTCCTTCCGGCCGATAGTGAACCTTGATAAAGGTCATTACTTCCGAAGCACCAAATTCCAGACAGGCTTCCTGGGCCTTTTTGACAATGTCCATCAGAAGGTCTAACTCTCCTTCCATCACTGTTTCCATGGCCCCGACTTCATATTTCACACCGGATTTTTGTACCACTGCAATAGCTTGATCCACTGCTTCATAAACCCTGCCATCAGCCATTTTAGGTAACACTTGAAAACCTACATTAACCACTGCCATCAGATAACCCCCTTTAATATTGCTTAAAAAATAACCCCTCAAAAAATCCAAAATTAAAAAAACTACCCGTAGGGTAGCTTTTCGCTCATCATGAAATGGTTTGGTAAACCATTCGCCGTTCCCTACGCTGGCATTATCCAGATCAGGTAAAGGGTCGGTACATTTAGGTAGTACCCTCTCAGCCAAGCTCTCCCGGCTCCCCATTAATATTTGTAGTTGTTCGTTATTATATCAATAATAACCGGAAAAGTAAATTAACCCAATAACATTCGATCATTATTGATATGAATACCACTGGCTTTTTCGAACATCCCTAAAAGCTTCTCAATTGTCATGGTGGCTCGTTCGGCACCTTTGATATCCAAAATAATCTTTCCTGCATGCATCATAATTGTGCGGTTCCCGACACTGAGGGCGTGATCTAAATTATGGGTAATCATTAGTGTCGTCAAATGGGCACCCTCGGCGACCTGACAAGTTAACTCCAAGACCTTTTCCGCCGTTTTGGGATCCAGCGCGGCAGTGTGTTCATCTAAAAGTAACAGCTTGGGTTCCTGCAAGGTAGCCATCAGCAGAGTTAGTGCTTGTCTTTGGCCTCCGGAAAGCAGGCTAACCCGGCTAGTCATTCTTCCTTCCAAACCTAATCCCAGCTTTTGCAACTCCTGCTTGAACAGTTCTCTATCTTTCGCGTTGATAGCCTTCCGTAAGCGCAGTGAAAAACCTCTCCGGTAAGCCATCACCATGTTTTCTTCGATGGTCATAGAAGCTGCCGTCCCTAACATCGGGTCCTGAAAAACCCGGCTAATGAGGCCAGCTCTTTGATGCTGCGGCAAATTAGTGATATCACGGTTAGCTAATTTGATACTGCCCTCATCAATTAGAAAATTACCGGCCACCGCGTTCAGGAGTGTCGACTTGCCCGCTCCGTTACTGCCGATTACCGTAACAAAATCCCCTTGGGCAAGTTCTAGGTTTAACCCACTAAGGGCCTTTTTTTTATTAATAGTGCCTTTATTAAAAACTTTACTGACATTAGTTATCTTAAGCATTACTTTCACCCCTTCCACCCTTCCCGCTCTTCAGGGAGAAAAGCTTCTTTTTAAGACCAGGGGATATTAGGGCAATAATTACAATTAAAGCGGTTAGTAGTTTAAGATCAGTTGCCTCCAAGCCTAATTGGAGCACAACCGCAATGATAATCCGGTAAATAACCCCACCGCAAATTACGGCAATAATGGTTCTACCAATGGAGGAGGTACCAATTAAGACCTCTCCAATAATGACAGATGCCAGGCCTGCGATGATAATCCCAATCCCCATACTGGCATCAGCAAACTGCTGATTCTGCGCCACATAACTTCCCGCAAAAGCCACCAAACCATTCGATAAGGCCAAACCCGCTATTTTCATAATATCGGTATTGACACCTTGGCTGGTGATCATAAGCTCGTTATCCCCAGTTGCTCTGAGGGCTACCCCAATCTCAGTTAGTAAAAACCGATATATTAATAGCCCTAATAAAATCACCGTTGCTAGACTTAACACCAAAGCGGCGTAATCTTCCAGATAGGGAAGGTTAGCCACATCCGTAATAATCGTCCTGGTATTGAGCAAGGAAATATTAGGCTGTCCCATTACCCGCAGATTAACTGAATACAGAGCGGTCATGGTCAGGATGCCTGATAACAGCGGAGTGATCTTAAACTTAGTGTGTAAGACCCCGGTGAAAATTCCCGCTAAACACCCACCGAAAAAAGCAATCCCGGTAGCTAGCCAAGGATTGTAGCCTTGAAATATTAAAGTAGCTGCGATGGCAGCTCCTAAAGCGAAGCTGCCATCCACAGATAAATCAGCATAATCGAGTACCCGATAGGTTAGGTAAACACCCACCACCATAATCGCATACATTAGACCCTGCTCCAAGGTACCCGACATTACTTGCCATGACATAAAAACACCTCGTATTGTTTACTTAAGTACCTTGGCTGCTTTACTTAAAAGATCTGCTGGGATGGTAATTCCCAGTAAATCTGCGTTCTTTTGATTAATCGTAATACTGAACTCTTTTTGACTTTCTACTGCCATATTCTGAGGCTTTTCACCTTTAAGCACGCGGACTGCCATTTCGCCAGTTTGTTCGCCAAGTTTCTGATAGTCGATGCCAATAGTCGCCAGTGCTCCTTTGTCGACTACGCTACTTTCCCCTGCAATGATGGGGAGTTTATTTTTATCGGCAACTTGGATAACTGAGGCTGCTGCTGAAACAACAGTATTATCAGTCGGCACATAAATTGCTTGCACCTTACCCACCAAGGATTGGGTTGCCTGCATAACATCAGCTGTCGTGGTAACGGTAGCTTCGACAACCTCAATGCCCAGTTTAGCCGCTTCGGCTTTTACTAGCTTAACCTGTGTTTGGGAATTTTGTTCACCGGCATTATAGATAACGCCTACTGATTTTACATTAGGGACCAGCTTTTTGATTAATTCTACCTGGTCTTTAATAGGATTCATATCATTAGTTCCAGTAACATTGGTCCCAGGCTGTTCGGAACTCTTGACTAGCCTAGCACCTACTGGGTCAGTAACCGCTGTAATTAAAATCGGAATGTCTTTGGTTGCACCCGCCATCGCCTGAGCAGACGGAGTAGCGATAGCCAGCACCAAATCAGGCTTGCTGGAAGTCAGTTTTTGGGCAATCGACTGTAAATTGTTAGCATCACCCTGGGCATTCTGATATTCCACAGTGAGATTTTTACCTTCTACATAGCCATTTTGCTTGAGAGTAGCTAGAAAACCGGTTCGCGCAGCATCTAATGCCGGGTGTTCTACGATCTGAACAATGCCTACTAATACCTGTTTCTCCTTGGTAGCTGTCGAATCATTGTTGGCAACCTCTTTTTTACCACAGCCTACTAGACCAAACATAAGTAAACCACTGAGACCTAACGCAATCAACTTCTTCATTTGTGCAATCCCTCCTAAATAATTTTGCCGTAAAAAACACGCTTGCAGGGAGTGCCACAAAGCTCTCCTACCATCCAACCATCCTGCCTGTGTTTCTGTTTTTATTTTAAGTTTAATCGCCAAAACTGTCAATAAAGAAAGTAAGTCACCTAACATTATAGTATAATAGTGATAGTTTGTATAAAAAGGCCTAATAACAACTGATTGGAGCAGCAATATGACAAAACTTGCTTTATCTGGCGACACTACCCATAAATCTAAACTTATCCCCATTCTAGCCTTACTTTTCGTGATGGTAATCTGGGGCCTCTCTTTTTTAAGCATTAAGTATTCGATGAGTGTGGTGGGACCGATGACCTTAGCTATCCTGCGCTTTATCATCGCTTCGGCTATCCTCTTCACCATGTTAAGAATCCGGGAACCTGCTACTAGGCTCCTGAGAGCTGACTTACCCCTGATGGCGCTATCAGGAATCATTGGGATTACCATTTACTTTTTCTTTGAAAACAATGGGGTCAAGCTCACCACTGTGGCTTCAGCCTCGATCTTAATCGCCTCGATACCGGTTTTAACTATCTTGGCTGATTGCATATTTTGTGGCAGTCGCTTTACTATTACCAAAGTACTGGGGGGAGTGCTCTCTTTTGGAGGAGTATACCTCTTAGTCCGGGACAGCGGCCAGTTCGACTTTAGCTCTCAAAATTTTATGGGTAATTTATTAATCTTGGGAGCTGCCTTGGCTTGGGTAGCCTATAGTATCCTAACTAGGCCTTTACACCAAAAGTACTCACGGTTGGCAATAACTACTTACCAAACGCTTTGTGGTACAGTTGCCATTATCCCATTCTTACCCTGGGAAACCAATTATTGGCCACTCTTGAATGGAGTCGTGGTCGCTAACATTCTCTTTTTAGGCGTTTTCTGCTCAGCCTTGGGTTATTATATTTACGTTTATGCCATTGACCGCTTAGGGGTAGCCCTCTCCTCTTTATTTATTAATATCGTGCCAGTGGTAACAGTGTTAGCAGGCTACTTGATTCTGGATGAAAAAATAACCTCCAGTCAAATAATTGGTGGAGGTGTGATTATTTTTGCCGTATTACTCGCTGATATCGGTAGTTGGTTTAAGATAATTATTAAGAAAGAAGTCTCCCAACTCAGTAGTGAGCATGCCAGTCAAGATCAATACTGCTCCCAAGCCCTGCCGGAGGGTGAAAGACTCGCCGCCAAGTAGGAAGGCAAAGATTGCCGCAAAAACGGGTTCTGTGGTAAAAATAATTGCCGTGTGGGTGGCTGAAGTAAATTTTTGCATCCAAGTCTGTAGAAAAAAAGCCATTGCCGTCGCAAATACTGCTGTAATCAAGAGTGCACTCCAAACCTGTTGGTTGAACATCACAGCAGTAGGTGTCGCTTCTGTAAAAAAAGCAGCGAGGAAACTAATCACCCCTACAGTGGCAATTTGTACTGTAGCCAAGAGTAGCGGATCATGCTCAGGCGAGTATTTTCCGACCAAGATAATGTGAACTGCATAAGAAACGGCACAAAACAAGACTAACAGGTCACCATAATTTAACTGTAGGCTCTCACCAAGAGTCATCAAACCTAAACCGGTGGTCGCGATAGTAATTCCCAAACAGGCAAAAATCCCCGGGAATTGCTTGGTAGTTAGCGTTACAAACAAGGGCACCAAAACTACGGAAAGTCCAGTGATAAATCCTGTATTAGAGGCGGTAGTATACCGTAGGCCATAGGTTTGAAAGGCGTATCCAGCAAACAGTGCGATGCCAATTAGGATACCATGCCCAATCACTGGCATAGAGAGGCGAGCTAGGCGTTTATTGGCTATGATTACCATCAAGAGCGTAGCTATCGCAAAGCGAATGGCTAAAAAATAGTAGGGTTCAATATGCTGGATGGCAGCTTTCACGCTGACAAAGGTCGCACCCCAGACCAGGGTGACTACGAGTAGCGCCAAGTCGGCAATTAACTGCAGGTTACGTTTTTCCAATTTTGCCTCCTCAAAAGTGTTTTTTCCTAATTCTTGCATGAATAAAAAAAGCTGTCAAGCCAAGTAACTACCAAAATATTCAGGTATAAAAGCTGTTGGATTTTGCAGGAGTTTTATAAATTGTCGCGAATCTTATCATTAACCTGTGCGGAGAAATATTGAAGGGAGATGTTTATCATAATGAAAAGGTTCCTTAAAGTTTTTAGTCTCAGTGTACTTGCGCTAAGTCTAGTTTTCATGTTCGGGTGTGGACAAAAGGCCGCAGTTGATGGCCAAAAATCAGCAGACAACACCGCAAAAGAGGTTAAAACCTACAAAGTTGGTACCGATGCTGCCTATGCTCCATTTGAATCAGTATCCCCCAGTGGGCAAATCGAAGGCTTTGATATGGATGTAGTAAAAGCTATTGCAAACGCGGAGGGTTTTCAGGTTGAGTTCGTCAACACTGCCTGGGAAGGAATTTTCCCTTCTTTACAAGCTCAAAATGATTTCATTGTTTCAGCTATTACTATTACCGATGAGCGTAAAAAATCCATAGATTTTACCGAGCAATACTTCGAGTCAACCAATTATATTATCGTTCCTGCTTCTTCCAACATTAAAAGCCTAGCTGACCTAAAAGGCAAAGAGATTGCCGTTCAGCAAGGTACTACTGGTGATGAAGCTATGACCTCCTTCTTTGGGAAAGACTATACTGGCATTAAGCGCTTCAAAGGTACTCCCGAAGCTTTCTTAGAACTACGTAATGACAAAGCAGATGCTGCTGTTGCCGATTCTGGTGTCGTAGGTAACTATGTTAAAAACAATCCTGATGCCAAACTCAAAATCGTCAAAGATGGCACCTTCCCAAAAGAGTACTATGGTATCGCTGTTAAAAAAGGCAATACCGAGCTCTTGAATAAACTCAACAGTGGCCTCAAGAAAATTAAAGAAAATGGCGAGTATGATAAAGTCTATAAGCAGTGGTTTTCAGAGTAAAATCATGCAATAAACGTTTGTCGAAGGCGTGATGCCCTAACAGCATTACGCCTTTTCTATGGGTGACTTATTACAGGAAGGTGAACAACACACGTATGGAAACACTTGGTGTAATTAGGTGGGACATAATTCAAGATTATCTCCCCATGCTGTTCAAAATCGGGGTGGTAACCACCCTTAAGCTGACAGTGGTTTCCGTTGCTATTGGTACAGTGCTTGGTCTAATGATTAGTATCCTTCGACTTTCCAAGACTCGACCGCTATCCTGGCTCAGTGCTGCCTATGTCGACTTTTTTCGAGGCACGCCGCTCTTAGTGCAAATTCTAATGTTTAACTATGCCATCATCCCGCTCTTTGGTAGATTTGATAGTATTGTGGCTGGTTTAGTAGCTTTAAGTTTAAATAGTGGGGCTTATATTGCCGAAATCTTCCGGGCAGGAATTCAGTCAATTGACCGTGGTCAAATGGAAGCTGCTCGCTCACTGGGTATGACTTATGGTCAAGCCATGCGCCATATCATTATTCCACAGGCTTTTAAAAGAGTCTTACCAGCCTTAGGTAACGAGTTTATCGCTATGCTGAAGGATTCCTCCCTTGTTTCAGTAATTTCTATTCAAGAGCTCGCCATGACAGGTTCTCTGATTAGTGGCCGGACAACCCGTGCGTTAGAGGCTTGGTTACCCGTTGTCTTGCTTTATCTCTGCATGACTATGGTCTTATCACGGTTTGTAGCTTATCTGGAGAGGAGGTTTGGCAAGAGTGATATTCGCGCGTAACCTTCGGAAAAGCTTTGGTAAACTAGAGGTATTAAAAGGTATCGACTGCCACATCTCCCTTAAAGAAGTGGTGGTAGTAATTGGGCCTAGTGGCTCTGGTAAAAGTACTTTCCTCCGGTGTTTGAATGTTTTGGAAGCTCCAACTAGTGGCGAGGTAATCGTCGACGGCTTTAATATGACTGATCCCAAAACGAATGTCAACCATGTGCGGGAAGAGGTCGGAATGGTTTTTCAGCACTTTAATCTTTTTCCTCACATGACTGCTTTACAAAATGTCGCTTTGGCTTTGGAGCTAGTCAGAAAAATCTCTAAGGAACCCGCCGAAAAAGCCGCTCTGGAAATGCTGGAAAAGGTCGGTTTGGCTGACAAGGCTACCAATTACCCCTCCCAATTATCCGGTGGGCAACAACAAAGGGTAGCAATAGCAAGAGCGTTGGCGATGAAACCCAAGGTGATGTTATTCGATGAACCTACCTCTGCCCTTGACCCCGAGATGGTTGGTGAGGTTTTAGCGGTTATGAAGCAGTTGGCTCGTGAAGGCATGACCATGGTGGTGGTTACTCACGAAATGGGCTTTGCCAGAGAAGTTGGTGACAGGGTAATCTTTATGGATGAAGGCTTGATTGTGGAAGAAGGTAAGCCTGAACAAGTTTTTGGTTCACCTCAACACCAGCGCACCATCTCCTTCTTAAGCAAAATCCTATAACTCCTAACATAACAGTGCTAAATGACTTACCTGTGCTATAAACAAAAGGGATTCCTACTTTCACAAGTTGGAATCCCTCTTATTTTCCCTGCCAGAGGTGTGGCCATCATCCAGCTTCCGTCCTTTATTCCATTAGAGCTCTTAAATCCTCATCAAACACTTCTCTTTTCTGGTCAGCCAACTGCAAGAAATTATCATAAACAGCATCGATCTCATACTGTTCAGATTTGTAGCCAAGTTCCTCCAAGCGATGCTTTAAAGCATGCCTTCCAGACCTCGCACTTAAGACAATCAGGTTACGAGGAACACCGACAATTTCCGGGTCGATAATTTCATAGGTCTTTTTGTCCTTTAAGATACCATCCTGGTGAATCCCGGAAGCGTGCATAAAGGCGTTAGCGCCAACGATCGCTTTGTGACTGGGCACGGGCACACCAGTAATGCTCGCAACTAACTTACTAGTAGCCATGATTTCCCTAGTCTGCATCCGATGTTCTACACCATAGAGTTCCGGCTGGGAATATATTGCCATAATAACCTCTTCCAAAGAGGTATTGCCTGCTCGTTCACCTATGCCGTTAATAGTTCCCTCAACCTGACGTACGCCAGCCATGACTCCTGCTAAGGAGTTAGCGGTAGCCATACCTAAATCATTATGACAATGGGTGCTGACAATCACGGAGCCGATATTTTTAACATTATTGAACACAAAGGATACTAATTCCGCATATTGCCAAGGGGTAGCATAGCCAACCGTATCTGGGATATTTACTACTGTTGCTCCTGCCTGAATCACCTTTTCCAAAATTCGGGCTAAAAATACTGGTTCACTGCGAAAGGCATCTTCTGCATAAAATTCCACATCATTCACGTACTTCTTAGCATGCTTTACGGCCTCAACCGCGTTTTCAATAACCTGTTCCGGTGAAAGACCCAGCTTACAAGACATGTGCAAGGCCGATACCGCAACCCCGGTATGAATTCTTGGTTGCTCGGCCTCGCGTAAGGCCTCAGCACAAAGATCAATGTCTTGCTTAATGGTCCGGGCTAAACCGCAAATGCTGCTCCCTTTAATTTCCCTGGCAATTGTCTTAACCGCGGCCAAATCACCAGGTGACGAAGCTGGAAAACCGGCTTCAATTACGTCGACCCCAAGTTTAACTAACTGTCTGGCAATCTCGAGTTTCTGATTAATACTTAAGGTGATTCCTAAAGACTGTTCCCCATCCCTCAGGGTGGTATCGAAAATATAAATTTTTGACATAACCATGATCCTCCTTTACTAACTTGACAAGGTTTCTGAAGTGCATGCCACTAAGGTCACCGAGGTCAGTTTCCATTCAACACCACCACCTTTCAAAAAAATATAAAAACCCACCGTCTCAAAATTATTGAGACGATGGGTTAACCTTCGCGGTACCACTCAATTTAACGACAATAAGTCGTTCGCTTTAAAAGATACGGGATTTTGCAATCCGATATCCCCTTCCTTCTAACGGTGGAAGTTTCCGTCCGAGCCTACTTTTATATTTCGGTCGGCAACTCAAGGGAGAGTTCGGCGTTCTGCTTCGACCACTTCACACCAACCAGTGGCTCTCTGAATCCGGCAGGATCAACACTTACTATTCCCTGTCATCGTTAATTTAGCTTTATTGACTTAAATGTTACCAAATCTCCATCTAGCTGTCAAGGGCTCCTCAGAAATCTAATTAGCCTAATTCTTTCGGCTTTTAATGCTCATCCTGTGCTGTTAATCCTGTTCCACGTTTAGCTTATAATGATCAAGCGCAAACTTAGCAGGAACAGGATTAAAATACTTATTGCCGAGTTTAAACTTAAAGGTCTGGGTGGCAAAGTTGACCTGCCCAGCATCCCAAGTAGTATCTTCGATAATCCACTTCTCGTTCACCAGCACTTCATTCCAAGCATGGTTAGCCTTGGTTTTATCGGTTTTTTTCCAGGTAGCTCCTTTGGAGGGTTGAATAGCTACCCCACTGATAATTCTGGCTTTAATCCCAACCGCTCGATGTAAAGCCGCATTTAAGTTGGCGTACCCATTGCAAACAGCTCGTTTCAGGCGTAATGTTTCCAACGCACTATATGTACCTGCCGTACCCTTAAAGTAAGCTTTCGTATCATAGGCAATATGCGAGGCTACCCAGTCATGGATAGCCTTCGTTTTTTCCATGTCCGTCTTGCGGCCTTGCGTAATTTGCTTGGCCAAGGCAATAATTTGGGGATCGTCACTCTGAACATATACGGAAGGCAATAAATAGGTTAAATCCCGCTTATCCTGATTTACCACCGCTATCTCGCCTGCTTGATAATAGTCTTGATACATGTGCGGTAAGTTATTTACTCTCAGCTCGATTAGATAATTACCCGGTCCATACGGTAAGTAAACCTTGCGAGCAAAGCTGCCGGCAGTGGGTTTCAGAAATAGATCAGTTTGCTTATTTGCTTTGGTAACCTTAATCCAAATCCATTTGACTTCACTGGAGACAGTCCCTGATAAAACGCATTGGCTGTTTAGTGTAGGATTGGAGGTAACCTTTAAGTCCTTGAGACTCTCCCAAAAGTGCTTTTCTGCAAAGGCGCTGGTAGGCTGCATTACCCCGGCCGCGAACATAGCGCCAAAAAGTAACATCAATAAAACTACGCCACTTAAGGCGCTAATTTTTTTTGTCGGCTTCCGCAAAGTCATCATCCCTATTCCCATTCTTTCACTATCTTATTTATTTTTCGCCATATACAGGCAATTACCTTTCGCTAAAAAAAGAAAAAGACCTGGCATTTTGCCAGATCACCTTCTTGATTTGGTTCTCAGGGATTAAATTTAAATTGATCATCTGTTCTCAGAGTCTTGAGGGCAGGGCCTTCGATGATCTCTCCTTCATATGTAAATCTTGAAGCATGACAAGGGCAATCCCAGGATAGCTCAGCTGTATTCCAAATCAGGTCACAACCCATATGAGTACAAGTGATATCTACTGCATGGACTCTACCTTTTTCGTCCTTATATAGCCCCAGCTTTTCGCCATCACGCTCGATTACGCTTGCTTCCCCGATATCAATCTGAACATCTTTGGGAACTGGCTTAAGTTTATCACCAATCAAATGCTTGGCTACATCAAGGTTGGTAGTTACCAAGTTTTTTAACATTGGATCTGGCTCAAATCTCGAGGGATCGTAAACACCAGCCCAGGGGCTTTCGCCTTTACAAATTAAGTCTGTTATCAGTCTAGCTGAGACAACCCCGTTAGTCATACCCCATTTACGAAAGCCGGTAGCCAGATAAATATTTGAGACGCTTGGATTGATTAACCCTACATAAGGCACTTCATCTAGGGTGGTATAATCCTGTGTGGACCATCGGTAGGGTGTCTCTATGACTTGGTAGGTTTGTTTCGCAAAATCAATTAGATGCTTATAGTGCAAATTGGTGTTTGTTCCTTCCCCAGTACGGTGATTTTCACCAGCAATAATCACTAATTCCCCCTCCTCAAGGGGAGTAGCCCGCAAGGAGCGAGTCGGACTCTCTGCTGAAATATACATCCCGCCTGGGAACTGCTCTTTTGTTATAATACCTAGGGCATATGACCTTTCCGCATACATCCGTGCAAAGTAAAAACCATATCCCCCGTAAAAAGGAAAATGTGAGGCGATAATAACCTGCTCTGCCGTAACTCGCTTTCCTTGTTCTGTAATAATCGTACAGGGCTTGCCTTCATGGAGGTCGACCACTCTAGACTGTTCAAAAATATAGCTACCCTCACCAGCTATACCTTTAGCCAAGTTTAAGGTAAACTTGCGAGGGTGAAATTGAGCTTGATTGTCAAAGCGTTCGGCGGCTTTGATTGCAAAGGGTAGCGGGATTTGCTCTAGGTAGACTGCTTTGATACCAAGACTCTGGGCTGCTTGTACTTCCTGCTGAATCTGCTGAATATATTGCTCAGACTGGGTATAGATATAGGCAGCTTGCCTGGAAAAATCACATTCAATTTCCCGCTCTTGAACCAACTGCTCCACAAAGTTAATCGCTTGTTCATTGGCTTCGGCATATTGCTGAGCTTTCTCTTGTCCCATTTGCTTAATTAGTTTACTGTAAAAAAGATCGTGTTGCGAAGTTAGTTTAGCAGTGGTATGACCTGTAGTACCCTGAGCTATCCGATCAGCTTCTACAACAGCGACTTTCAGCCCAGCTTGTTTGAGCAAATAGGCTGAGGTAATCCCCACTAGACCACCCCCCACAATTGCTACATCTACTTGAACATCCCGATCTAAGGTAGGATAATCTGTGGCAGGTGTGGAGTCCAGCCAATAGGGTTGAGGCGGTTTAACAAATCCAATATCCTGAAACAAAGCAGTTTTGTTCATTAGTCTCCTCCTAACTACCGAATTAGTAAGTATCGTTTGCTCATTTTAAGATTCTATCCATTTGCCGTCCAATTTTTGATTTGGGGTCCGACTTGGGCATGTCTTTGCCGGTCGGGTACCTGTTGCCGGTCCGGAGCATTGCAGATAGTTTGCAGCAGCTCTAAGGCTTGCTGTTTTAATAAATTTCATCCAACCCTGGTGAGTGGTCGT
>CAZKEO010000004.1:0-18002 GCA_964551785.1 uncultured Eubacteriales bacterium
CTGAGAATGCTCTTCAAATGCTGAAAGCTAAGACAGATCTTACAACGTTAATTTTTGGCAAATAAATGGGCTAAAGAATAGAAGCTCGCTAGAGGAGTTGGAACTGCCTAATGGCCAAAGTACACGTGATTATTCCTGTCTTTGTACCACATGCTGGCTGTCCCCACCAATGTATCTTCTGTAACCAGAAGCAAATTTCTGGGCAACAGAAAATGCCAACAGGAGCAGATGTGGAACAACAAATTGCGAAATATCTGCACACGATAGGCGACCATACCGAGACGGTAGAGGTGGCCTTTTTTGGCGGGAGTTTTACGGCAATACCAGAAGAACTGCAGCGGGAACTCCTAGCACCAGCTCGTACGGCTTGGAAAGCTGGACAGGTCGATTACCTCCGCCTCTCCACCCGCCCTGATTGTGTAACTAGGGAAAACCTTGCCTGGCTCTATCAATGGGGAGTCCGGGTTGTGGAACTGGGTGTGCAGTCCCTCAATCCTGAGGTGCTACGTGCTGCCAAAAGAGGACACACCGCTGAGGAGGTCTATCAGACTGCTGCTCTGGTCAAGCAAATGAGCTTTCAACTAGGCCTGCAAATGATGGTGGGACTCCCGGGAGACACCCCAGAGCAGGCCATCAAGACAGCACACGAGTTGGTGTCCATGCAGCCTAGCTGTGTCCGGATTTATCCCGTGCTGGTGATTAGGGGCACGGAGTTAGCAGACCTGTACCAAGCTGGTGGTTATACCCCCTGGGACTTGCTGACCACGATCGAAACCTGCAAGGAACTCTTAAAGCTGTTTGCCGAGCACCAGATTCCCGTAATTAGGCTGGGTCTCCAAAATACGGAGCAGATTAGCTTAGAAGGTGATGTCCTAGCCGGCCCCTTCCATCCAGCTCTACGTGAACTAGTAGAAGCAGCCTGGGCCCGCGAGCGGGTCGAGGAACTGCTCCGTCAGGTTGGATGGCATCCCAATAACTGCCCGGCACAGCTCAGCTTAGAGGTGGCACCACAAGATATCTCCATCACCCGTGGCCAACACAACAGTAACAGCTGTTATTTTCGCCAGGTTTGGGGAATCCGCAACCTGAAGATCACCGGAAATCCCGAGCTACCGAGAAGGACAATAAATCTGTGTGAAAAAGACTGCTAATATCGCCCCTGTGAAAGGCGATAAAAGGCAGTTTTTTCTTTCCGCTCAGAATGTAGGCAGAATCTAATGCTTTATGCAGTCTATAAAGCTTAGGTCGGATACCTGTTCCGATTTAGGTGTGATTTAGTTTAGGGCCGTGAGCAGTTATTAGTGCAGGTGGTCAATAAACTCATCACTTGCAACATGGACGTTGCAAGCCCTGGCGGTGGTCACGGACGACCACTCGCCAGGGTTGGATGAGTTTATTAGACCAACAAACTTAGAACTGCCCGGCACAAAACTATTAACACCGGTTCGGAACAGGTACCCGACCGGAAAAGCACGCCTACACAAGACCCCAAATAAAAAACTGCCCCGTCAAATAAATCTACACACTGGCTATCTTCCTATGCTAAGATAGACTTGACATGTTTGTCCATTTTGAAGCGATTCTGAAGTCTAAAAGGAGGCCAATTAGTGCATCTCAAACGTTTGGAAATCCAAGGATTTAAATCCTTTGCGGATAAGGTAGATTTTCACTTCACCGATGGAGTAACTATTGTCGTTGGTCCTAATGGCAGTGGTAAGAGTAACATCTCAGACTCTATCCGCTGGGTGCTGGGGGAACAAAGTGCCAAATCCTTACGAGGAGCGAAAATGGAGGATGTAATTTTTGCCGGTAGTGACCGCAGGCGGCCTGTCGGAATGGCGGCAGTTTCCATGACCATGGATAACTCTGACGGCACTTTACCCCTAGAATATAACGAAGTAACGGTAACTAGACGGGTTTACCGCTCTGGAGATAGTGAGTTTTTGATTAACAAAGTGCCCTGCCGCTTAAGAGATATCCATGAATTATTTATGGATACTGGGATTGGGAAAGAAACCTATTCTATTATCAGTCAGGGCAAGGTAGAAGAGATTTTAAGTGCCAAGCCGGAAGAACGTCGTAACTTGATTGAGGAAGCAGCTGGTATCGTCAAATACCGGAGTCGGAAACATGAAGCTTTGCGGAAACTGGAAGACACTCAACAAAACCTTAACCGGGTGGGGGATATTATCAATGAACTCGAAAGTCAAGTAGAGCCTTTGGCTGAACAAGCTGAGCGTGCTAAAGCCTATCAGGAGTTCCATCAGGAACTGGTGGGCTTAGAAATCAACCTGATGGTCCACCAGTTAGAAGAGCAAAAACAACGTTTAACTGAAGCGCTGACCCAGGCAGCTAAACTAAGTCAGGAACTGCTCGGCTCGGAAACTATCAGTAGACAATTAGAAGCCCAATTAGAGGAATTGCGCCTGCAGGCAGCACTGTTTGATGAGGAAGTTTCCCGCTTTCAGCAGGTAGTCTTTGACGTAGCGACAGGCATTGAACGGACCGAGAGTGAAATTAAACTTGCTGAAGAACGTGCAAAAGGCTTAGAAGATCAACTCCTACATTTAGACCGGGAAATTACTGAAGGTCAAACTAAAACTGCTAGTGTTGATAGTGAGTATGCTGTGGAGTTAGGCCGAGCCAGTGTTTTGTCAGGTCAAGTTAACCTCATTGCTACCAAATTACAAGCTAGTGAAAAAGCCTTTGCAGAGGTCCAGGCTACCCTTGCCAATGAAGAACAGGCTGTAGAAGACTCCAAGGGCGATATTATTGAACTCTTAAATCAAATTGCGGTAACCAGAAATGAATTAGCCGGCTTGGAAAGTAGTATGAGTGGTTATCGACGCAGGGAAGAACAACTTACTCTAGCCAGAGGCGAAAAACAAACTAAACACGCAGTTGAGCTCAAACGTCTGGACCAATTGAAAAGCGAAGTAGAACAGGTACGAACCAATTTAGTGCTGCTCCATCAAGTAGTAGGTGAAAAAGGCAGTCTTCAAAAAGAGCAAGAAGCCAAATTAGAAGGGGTCCGCGAGGAATTAAAAAAAGCGCAGGGTTTTTGGCAGGCTCAACAATCTAGGCATAAAGTGCTCCAAGAATTACAGCAGCATTATGAAGGTTATCAGAAGGGTGTTCGGGAGGTGTTGTTAGGCCGCCAAAAAGCAGAACACCTCTGCCAGGATGTCTGTGGAGTTGTGGCAGAACTAGTTAAAGTGCCCAAGGAATATGAGATTGCTATTGAGTTGGCACTTGGAGGAACACTACAAAATATTGTCACTACCACCGATGAAGGAGCTAAGCAGGCGATTGCCTATTTAAAAACGCATAATTTAGGCAGAGCGACCTTCCTACCGTTAAATACCATTAAAGCTCAGCAGCTACGCTCTGAAGATGAGCAAGCTTTAAAAATGCCTGGTGCTATTGGTGTGGCTGCTCAATTGGTCAAGTGCGAGCCTCGTTACCAAGCCATTGTTAATAACCTTTTGGGCAGAATTATTCTGGTGGAAAATATTGACCAAGCCGTCAAAATAGCTCAAGCCACCAATTATCGGATTCGTTTAGTAACCTTAGATGGCGATGTGATTAACCCCGGAGGCTCACTGACTGGGGGTAGTTATCATAAAAGAGGTAGTAACCTACTAGGCAGGGCTCGTGAACTAGCCGAGCTCGAGAAAACCTTAACAACTGTCTCTCAACAAGTGGCAGAGTTTCAAGACCTCGAGACGGTTATTACAGAGAATATCCAAACGGCAGCTAGTGCCCAGGAAGAAATTAATGGCGAAATTCAGCTTATCCAGATTAAATTAGCTGAACTGGAACGGGATATTTTCCAATGTCGGCAAGAAAAAGAGCGATTAGAGAAGAGTTTAGAACTCCAAGCAATCGAAGAAGAGCAAATAGCGCAGCAGCTTACGGCCACCCTCGAGCGGCAGGATGAACTGCTAGATTTGCTAGCTTGCCAGGAAGAACAATACACCAAAACCCAGCAGCAGGTGGTCAACCAACAGGAAGAGACCAAAAAAGCAGGAGAAATTCGGATAACTCTTCAAGAGGAGCTTACCTCTCTAAAGGTTGATTTAGCCACGCTCCGCCAAGAAGAGCAGGGCCTAAAGCAGAGCATCCAGCGTTATCAACAAAATCGCAAACAACTAGAACAGGAAATCGCCCAAAGGCAGGCCTTAACTACTGAACTCAGCAACCGCCGCTTAGAACTTCTCCAAGGGGTAGATCAGTACCGTTTGCAATTACAGGAACAAGTATTAGAGCTAAAACGTAAAGAGGAAGAACTTAATAACAGGCGGACTGAAAAAGCCAATCTGGCTTCGGCAGTAATCTTGAAGGAAAAAGAATTAAAAGCTAAACAGCAAAGTTTAGCCGGACTGCAACAAGAGATTCATAGTATTGAAGTTAGGCAGGCCAGACTTGAAGCTGAGGTGGAGGGTGGTACTACTCGCCTGTGGGATGAATACCAACTTAGTTATGAACAGGCTCTGTTAGAGAAAAAGGACATTGCCAACCGCCGGGCCGTTATTACCCGGATCAATCAACTAAAAGCTGACATTAACACCCTAGGTGTGATTAATCTGGGCTCGATAGAAGAATATACCAGAGTTAAGGAACGTTACGAATTCCTGCTTCAACAGTCCCAAGATTTAAATCAGGCTAAAGACGCGCTTTATCGGGTTATCAATGAGATGAACCAAATTATGACCGACCGCTTTGCAGAGGCCTTTCAGGCAATCAATACCAACTTTACAGAAGTTTTTAATCAGCTCTTTGGAGGCGGTAGGGCAGAACTAGTATTGACTGATTGTGAAAACCTCTTAGAAACAGGTTTAGAGATTATTGCTCAACCCCCTGGTAAAAAGCCACAATATCTGTCCTTACTATCTGGTGGTGAGCGGGCCTTAACAGCTATTGCGTTACTATTTGCCATCCTCAAGGTCAAGCCAAGTCCCTTTTGCGTGTTAGATGAAATAGAAGCCTCCTTGGATGAGGCCAATGTGCGCCGTTTTGCCGATTTTGTGAAAGAGTTTTCCCGGAAGACACAGTTCATCGTGGTTACCCACCGTAAAGGTACCATGGAAGTTGCTGACGTACTTTATGGGGTAACTATGGACGAGACAGGCATTTCCAAGGTAGTATCAATGCGCTTCAGTGAGGAAACCAAACAAATGCAGGCTGTCAGCACGTAGCAACAGTAAACAAATAATAAACTGTAGCATTAAGCAAAAAACAAATAAATGGGGTGAAAAAGTGCTTCAAATCAAGCAAAAGAACCTGATTTATAAACTGATAGTACTAGTTAGCTTGCTTTTGGCTACCCCTATTCTTATTAATGCGTATATCCTTCAGCAGGGTGAGAATCAAATTAACACCACCAGCGCGCAAGTAGCTCCTGCTGAGACGGCCATTGTTTTGGGAGCTAGAGTCTACTCTAATGGGAATGCCTCACCTGTGTTAATGGACAGGCTTGATACCGCAATCGAACTATATCAAGCTGGAAAAGTTAAAAAACTGCTGTTAACAGGGGACCATGGCCAAACTAATTATGACGAAGTTAACAACATGCGGAAATATGTTTTAAGCAAAGGAGTTCCAGACGTGGACATTTTTATGGACCATGCTGGCTTTAGCACTTATGAAAGTATGTATCGGGCTAGAGATGTCTTTGCGGTAAAAAAGGCAGTGGTAGTTACCCAACAATTTCACCTGCCTAGAGCATTATACATTGCTCGTGCAATGGGTCTAGAGGTGAGTGGTATAGTAGCTGATAAACGGGACTATGTTGGGATGGACTACCTGGAATTAAGGGAATTTTTAGCTCGCAACAAAGCTTTCTTACAATTGCATATACTACATTCTAAACCAACCTATCTTGGGCCGGTAATTCCCATCACCGGTGATGGTAGGCTCACCCAAGATCAAGTATAACTGGAACAGAGCAGGCGCATACTAACTGTAAATTCCTATTTGAGGAGGCGCTTCCAATTGGAAATTAAGGGGATTTGCCGGTCAATTGTAGAGCAATTACAGGAGCGTACTGTTAGTTTGAGTCAAGGACGTAATGCAGGTTGTATTGGCTTAATCAATAAAGCAAAGATTGTGGACAAAATTACTCCCATCGTGGATGGTGGCATTAGTGGCTTGCCTTTACGACAGTTACTGAATAAAATCACCCCCATGCAGGGTCGACCTATTTTGGAAGGTATCAATGCGCTTCCAAAAAATGCAGTTTTAATTACTACCAGGCCAGGTAAAAGCGGTATTATTACCGATGTTTCTGGGGTTGATTTTTTTAACATCCCGATTATAAGTATAGGGATGAAAATGGGGGAAATCGCTGGTATTGTTGTAATTTACCCAGCAGCTAGACTGTTCGACTTGGGCACAGAATCAGAGGCTGTCGACCTAGATATTTTGGCAGCTCATTCTATGTCAGAAGAAAGAGAGATTCTTCGCAAAAGTACTGAATTAAGCCTAGAGTTCTTGGATATCTCTCAACAACTCGAAATGGTGGATGCCCCTGCCCAGCAGTGGGATTACCAAGGGGCCTCACAATGGAAGGTACCACGTCTGGAGGTCAATTCTATTAGTAAAAATTTAGCGGAAGAATTAGTTGCTAAATCTGTTGAAGTGGGCCAAGGACGTGAAGTTGCTGTTTTAGCAAAAATTGACCAGCAAGGCAGGGTAGAGCCTTTTGGCAAGATTGTAACTGGTGGGATGGGTTACGTACCTTCTAGAATTCTAGCCTCTAGTGCCATTGAATTAACTGGTAAGTCTTTGCGAGAAGTTTATACCGAGAATGTACCTTTTGATAGTGTAATTGTACACACCCATCCTGGTGGGACAGGTGTTATGCATATTGGAGATGCTAGTGCTGGTCCGGGCACCTGGGGAAGGCCAATCATTGCCATTGGTCATGACCGTGATAGTAAAGTGAAAGGTGCCACAGTGGTAGAAGTAAGTGACCAACTGTTTGCCCTGGCTGATGAAGATGAACGCCTAGGACAAGCCTTCTTCGAGGCTAATACTCCAGAAGCAGAAGCGGATATTAGGAACCGTAAGTTTGGAATTGCTCAGGAATATACAAGTTTATGTAAAGCAATTGAGATAAATTAAGGTTTATGCTAAAATTAAACAGAAATTAGTCAAGGTTAATGGTAGTATCCTTATCCTTTAACTTATCACAGGAACTTTTAGCGCGTTTATAAAGGAGGTTGGATAACGGAGTGGGATTCTTTTCAAAACTTAAAGACTTAAAAGAAGGATTGACCAAAACCCGGAACGAGTTCGTAGCCAAAATAGAGAATTTGGTTTCCTTTCGAAAAAAAATAGACGAGGAGTTCTACGAAGAATTAGAGGAAATTCTAATTCAGGGCGATGTCGGCATGCAGACCTCTGTTAAGCTAGTAGAAAAACTTCGGCAGGAAGTAAAAGCTCGAAAATTAGAGGATGCCTCCCAACTAAAGGATGTACTCAAAGAGCTGGTTAGAGAAATCTTAGGGGCAGAAGCACAAGAACTGAATTTAAGTGGCCAACCGTTATCAGTGATTATCGTAGTGGGAGTGAACGGTGTCGGCAAGACTACCACCATTGGCAAACTTGCTTTCCAGCTGAAAGAGGAAGGTAAAAAGGTAATTTTAGCAGCTGGCGATACTTTTCGAGCTGCTGCTATCGATCAGTTAGAGATCTGGGGTAACCGAGTTGGGGTAGACGTTATTAAGCATCAAGAAGGTGCCGATCCAGCTGCAGTAGCCTTTGATGCCATTCAAGCAGCTAGAGCCCGCAAAGCTGATTGTCTAATTATCGATACAGCTGGCAGATTACATACTAAAGTAAATCTAATGGAAGAATTAAAAAAGGTCCGTCGGGTAATCGAACGGGAAATTCCCGAAGCTCCCCATGAGGTACTCTTAGTATTAGATGCCAATACTGGCCAAAATGCTGTCCAACAGGCCAAAATCTTTGGACAAGCTGCAGGAGTAACTGGAATAGTTCTGACCAAATTAGATGGGACCGCTAAAGGTGGAGTCGTAATCAGCATTAAAGCTGAGTTAGAAGTACCAGTTAAACTAATCGGTATTGGGGAAAAAATAGGAGATTTGAAGTTGTTTGATGCTCAGCAGTACGCTGATGCCTTATTCGACTAAGCCGAAGGAGGCCAAAATGGCTGTAAACTATGGAATCATTGGTGGAACAGGGGTATATGACCCCAAAATACTAGAGAACATCAGAGAAGAAATTGTTACTACCGATTATGGCCTTGTCAAGGTAATGGTAGGTAGTTATTGTGGCAAGGAAATTGCCTTTTTGCCGCGGCATGGGGCCAAACATTCCGTTCCACCCCACCTAATTAATTACCGGGCAAACATAATGGCTTTGAAACTACTGGGAGTCAAAAAAATTATTGCTACGGCTGCAGTGGGCTCCCTAAGCCCAGTCATGCCACCTGGTGCGTTTGTCTTAGTGGATCAGTTTGTAGACTTCACAAAAAGCAGACCCCAAACTTTTCATGAAGGTGGGGAGCATGGAGTAGTACATATCGACCTTACTGAACCCTATTGTTGCGAAATGAGTAACCTATTGAGTAAGGCTGCCCAAGAACTAGCTTTACCAGTTACCGAGGGTGGCAATTATGTCTGTACAGAAGGTCCTAGGTTCGAAACTCCAGCCGAAATTCGCATGTACCGCCTGTTAGGTGGAGACTTAGTCGGAATGACTAGTGTACCAGAAGTCATTTTGGCCAGGGAAGCAGAAATATGCTATGCCACTGTGGCTATGGTGACTAATTTTGCCGCGGGTATCTCTCCAACTAATTTGACCCATAGTGAAGTAGTGGATACGATGCGCCAAAATAACGACAATCTTAAGGCATTGATTATGAAAACCCTTGAGTTAATCACTATGGAACGAAACTGCCAATGTCAGTATGCCTTACAAGAATTGGGTAAGTTTTAATACTACTTAGGAGGCTTCGTCTAAATGGAAACAATGCGTTGGAAGGACAACGGCCTAGAACTAATTGATCAAACCAAACTGCCGATTACGCTTGAATATATCCAATGCAAAGATTACTTAGCTGTAGCCAATGCTATTAAAACCATGCAGGTCAGAGGTGCTCCGGCGATTGGTGCTGCCGCTGCTTACGGGTACGCCTTGGGTGCCTTAGAGCACCAGCACATGGAGCAGAGTGTTTTACTAGCCAATATGGAACAGGTTTATAAGGTACTAGCTGGAACCAGACCAACAGCGGTCAATTTATTTTGGGCGCTGGAGCGGATGAAAAGTAAACTGCTAGCGCTAGCTGAACAGCCAGGTGTAGAGTTAGCACAAATCCTGTTAGGAGAAGCCCATGAAATATTAGCAGAAGACTTAGCCATGAATAAGCGGATGGGCCAGTTCGGCAATGAGTTAGTACCTCAAGGAGCTAACATCTTAACCCATTGTAACGCTGGGGCCTTAGCTACAGCTGGTTATGGTACTGCCTTAGGGATCATCAGAGCTGCCCAAGCAGCTGGGAAAGAGGTCAAGGTCTATGCCGATGAAACCAGACCCCTCCTACAGGGGGCAAGGCTTACCGCCTGGGAACTGATGCAGGATAAGATTCCTGTGACTTTAATTACAGATAACATGGCGGGTTACCTGATGCGTAAGGGCATGGTTGATCTAATTATTGTAGGGGCAGACCGCATTACCGCTAATGGAGATGTGGCTAATAAAATCGGCACCTATGGAGTGGCAGTGTTAGCTAAAGAAAATAAAGTACCTTTTTATGTAGCTGCACCTAGTTCAACCATTGATATGAGCTTAGCGACTGGTGATGATATAATCATTGAAGAACGTCATCACGAAGAAGTAACCCATCTTTTTGGCCAACAGACTGCTCCCACTGGAGTCAAAGTATTTAATCCGGCCTTTGATGTCACCCCTAATCATTTAGTGGATGCCATCGTAACAGACCGGGGAATTATCAGACCACCCTATCACACTAATTTAAAAGAGTTATTTGAACCAAAAAGTTAAAACCGCATAATCTAAGAGCGCTAACACCAAAGTTTTTCAAAGTAGGAGGTAATAATTTTGACAACCGAACAGCAGCATAAATTTGATTATCAAGTACGAGATCTGGCCTGTGCTCCAGGTGGACATTTAAAAATCAACTGGGTGAAAGAACATATGCCAGTCTTAAATGAAATCCGCCGGGAATTCGAAGCCAACTTGCCTTTTCAAGGTAAGAAAGTAGCTATTTGTATGCACTTAGAAGCTAAAACCGCTTATCTTGCGAAAGTATTTAAGTTTGGGGGAGCCGATGTAGTAATAACCGGCAGTAACCCCTTGTCTACCCAAGATGATGTAGCTGCAGCCTTGGTTGAGGATGGTATCCAGGTATATGCCTGGTATAATTCCACTGCGGAGGAATACGAAGAGCACCTCTTAAAGGTATTAGACGCCCAACCAGATATTATTGTCGATGATGGTGGTGACCTTGTTAACCTGTTACATACTAAAAGGACTGACCTCTTACCACGGATTATAGGTGGTTGTGAAGAAACAACCACAGGTGTACTGAGACTAAGAGCGATGGAAAAAGAAGGCCTCTTGAAGTTTCCAATGCTGGCGGTAAATGATGCCCTATGTAAATACCTTTTCGATAACCGTTATGGTACTGGTGAATCTGTCTGGTCTGGAATCATGCGGACCACTAACCTGATCGTAGCTGGCAAAACAGTTGTGGTAATCGGCTATGGCTGGTGTGGTAAAGGTGTGGCCATGAGAGCTAAAGGGATGGGTGCCAAGGTTATAATTTGCGAAGTTGATCCCATCAAAGCTATCGAAGCTCATATGGATGGCTTCCAGGTGATGTCCATGGATGATGCCTCTGCTTTAGGGGAAATCTTTGTGACCGTTACAGGCTGTAAAGATGTGATTCGGAAGTGGCATTATCAAAAAATGCCCCATGGAGCGGTGATGTGTAATGCTGGTCATTTTGATGTCGAAATCAACATCCCGGAACTGGCTGAACTAGCGGTAACCCGCCGGATAGCTCGGAAAGATATTGAGGAATTTGCCCTGCAGGATGGGCGGAAACTGTACTTGTTGGCTGAAGGTCGGCTGGTAAACCTAGCTGCTGGAGATGGTCACCCTGCGGAAATCATGGATACTTCCTTTGCCCTGCAGGCCCTTTCGGCTTTGTACATCCTGGAACATTCTCAGGAGCTAGAAAACAAGGTTTACCTCGTTAATGATCAGATTGATAAACGAGTAGCTGCTATCAAGTTAGATTCAATGGGGGCAACCATCGATCAACTTACAGCAGAACAGGAAGACTATCTGTTTGGTTGGCAGCACGAATAAAGCAATATCATATGACAAACTTCTGGGCGGCGATTAGATCGCCGCTTCAAATTCATACCAATGAGTTTTTAAGGGGTTAATAAAATTGGGAGTGATGACCATTGGATGGTTGGATGGGTAAACTGGCTCGGGTAGACTTAACTACTGGCCAGATCACAATAGAGCCAATCGCACCGGAATTATTAGAAAAATATATTGGTGGCAGGGGACTGGGAGCGAGGTTACTTTATGATGAGGTACCGCAAACAGTTGAACCACTCGCACCTGAAAATAAGCTGATCTTCACCGTGGGACCTTTGACAGGAACCAAAGTTCCTACCTCCGGAAGATTTAGTGTCACGACAAAGTCACCCCTCACCGGGACTATTTTTGACTCTAATTCCGGTGGCTTCTGGGGAGTCAAGTTTAAGCGCTGTGGTTTCGATGCCTTAATTGTCCAGGGGCGCTCAGCCTTTCCAGTCTATTTAGTGATTAAAGATAATCAATTAGAACTCAAACAAGCCAAAGCTCTCTGGGGGCAAGATGTCTCAGCAACAACTGAGCAGCTCTTGGCTGCAGAAGGAACTAAAGCCAGTGTGGCCTGCATCGGTCCAGCTGGGGAGAATTTGGTAAAAATGGCCTCCATTATAAATGATGGCAGTCGGGCCTTAGGTAGAGGTGGCGTAGGAGCTGTAATGGGTTCCAAAAACCTGAAAGCCATTGTCGTAGATGGCACTCAACAAACTAAGGTGGCCGATCCGGAAAAGTTAGAATTTGTCCTTTATGAAACAAATAAATGGTTGAAGGCTAATCCCATTACCTCTCAAGCCTTGCCCGAATTTGGAACAGCGGTGTTAGTAAATCTATTTAATGAATTAGGCATTTTCCCCACCCGCAATTTTCAGGCTGGCCAATTTGAAGCTGCTGAGCAAATCTCCGGGGAACGTTTAGCCGAAACGCTAACAGTTAAGAAAAGGGGCTGCTACGCTTGTCCCATCCAGTGTACTAGAGTAACAAGGGTGAAAGGGCAGGAAGGCGAAGGGCCTGAATACGAATCGATCTGGTCTTTGGGAGCCCAATGCGGCATCAGTGACCTCGAAACAATTACAGAAGCCAATTACTTATGTAACCGCCTCGGCTTAGATACCATCTCCACCGGAGTTACTCTGGGGTGTGCAATGGAGTTACAGCAAAGAGGCCTCTTACCCGAGAATTATAACCAACTGATCTTTGGCGCTGCCGAAAAACTGTTGGAGAGCATAGAAGCAATAGCCTACCGACAGGGTTTAGGTGATGACTTAGCAGAAGGCTCTCGCCGCTTCGCGGAAAAGTACGCTGCTCCTCAGTATGCCATGCAGGTCAAGGGCTTGGAATTCCCAGCCTATGACCCCCGGGGAGTTCAAGGGATGGGTTTAGCTTTTGCCACCTCTAACCGGGGAGCTTGTCACTTGCGAGCTTATATGGTAGGACCCGAGGTCCTGGGAGTACCCAAAATGGTGGACCGCTTTTCAACTGGTGGCAAAGCTGGGCTGACTATCAACTTTCAAAATGCCAACACTGCCATGGATACTTTAACACTCTGTCGTTTTATGGGTCTGGCCGTGTCGGAAGAATACTTCGCCAGATTACTGACAGCAGTGACTGGTATAACCTATCAAACTCAGGATTTACACATTGTAGGTGAAAGAATCTGGAACTTAGAACGGTTGTATAACCTGCGGGAAGGCTTTACAGCCGCTGATGACAACTTACCGGATAGGTTGTTGCACGAGCCTCTTCCCGCTGGCCCTTCAGCCGGGCATACCGTTGACTTAGCACCTATGCTGAAGGAGTACTATCGGTTTAGGGGCTGGGATAGTGAGGGTATTCCGACTGAACAGAAATTAGCTCGGTTAGGCTTGGGGGTGGAATAAATGCTGAAAGAATTCCAATTAGTAGGGCAGGATTTATTTTCAGCCGGAATTAACAATTCACACAGTGGCAACCTCAGTGTCCGCTACGGAGACCGGATTATCATCACGCGCCGCGGCTCGATGCTGGGACATTTAGCTGAGCGGGACTTAATTGAAACTGGCTTAGAGAAAAACGACAGCAAGATAACCTTAGCTTCTACTGAAATCAGGGTACACCGGGCTATCTACAAACATACTTCAGCTTTAGCGATTGTTCATGCCCACCCTGTTTTTGCGACTGCCTTATCTTTGGTGGAAGATGAAATCATTCCTGTTGACTCAGAAGGCGCCTACTTTCTGCACAAAATACCAGTGCTGGGAGCAGAACATACTGTAGGGTCGCAGGAAGTTGAGGAAAAGCTACCGTACTTGTTGAGGGAATATAAAATTGTGATGTTGCGCGGTCATGGTAGTTTTGCTATTGGCCAGTTAATGGAAGAAGCTTATCAACTGACGACCAGTCTGGAACATAGCTGTAAAATTCTTTACCACACTCGCAACCTCCAAGGTCAAGCAAAAGGTAAGCAGACCAACAAAAATCAAGCTTGGTAAACCAGAGAGAAATTAAGTTACTGCTGAGGAGGGATAGAATATGGAACGTATTTTGATTAAAGGGGCAGTAATTGTCCCGATGACAGGTGCTGACCAGATCATTGAAAATGGCGAAATTGCCATTGAAGGGGATAGTATCAAGGCGATTGGACAGGCTGGCACGATTGAGGCTTCCTGGAAGCCAGATAAAGTGATTGATGGTACCGGCAAACTAGTTATCCCTGGTTTTGTCAACTGTCACACCCATGCAGCCATGACCTTGCTGAGAAGTTATGCTGATGATATGCCCTTGATGGATTGGCTTAATGACAAAATTTGGCCTTTAGAGGATTGTCTGATTGCGGAGGATATCTATTGGGGTACGATGCTGAGTGTAGCAGAAATGATTAAGTCCGGAACCACTACCTTCCTAGATATGTATTTTCATATGGATCAAGTGGCCAAGGTAGTTGAGCAGACTGGCATCAGAGCAGTACTCTCCAGAGGTATGATTGGCTATGGTGAAAATGCCCAGTTGGCGGTTCGGGAAAATCGAGAATTAGTAACCGAATGGCACAACCGGCCGGATGCTGATGGCCGGGTGACTATTATGTTTGGGCCACATGCCCCATATACTTGCCCTGCAGAATACCTTCAAGAAGTCAAAGCCTTAGCCCAGGAGCTCGGAGTAGGTCTCCATATCCACTTAGCGGAAACATTAGTCGAAGTCAATGATATCATCGAAAAACACGGCAAACGCCCCATCGAGCTAATGAATGACCTGGGCTTTTTTGATGATGTGCAGGTGGTGGCTGCCCACTGTGTCCACCTCAGTGAAGAGGAAATTGGCATCTTAGCTGAAAAAGGGGTAGGAGTGGCTCATAACCCTGAAAGCAATATGAAACTAGCCAGCGGTATCGCACCAGTCCCCCACATGCTCGCAAAGGGTGTTAAGGTTGGTCTAGGTACTGACGGAGCCTCCAGTAACAATAACTTAGATATGCTCCAAGAACTGCGGACAGCTGCCCTGTTGCATAAGGTTAATAGCATGGATGCCACGGTGCTCCCCGCCTACCAAGCTCTTGAACTGGCAACTGTCGGAGGCGCTAAGGTGCTTGGTTTAGACCAACAAATTGGTATCCTCCAACCAGGCTATAAAGCGGACTTGCTGATCATTGACTTAGAGCAACCTCATTTATATCCCCACCATGATGTCATTGCTAATCTAGTCTATTCTGCTCTAGCTTCAGATATTGAGACTGTACTAATTAACGGTAAAATCGTGATGGAAAACAGAAAACTCTTAACTATGGATGAAAAAGCAGTACTTCGGAAGGTTAAGGAGCATACAGATGCTCTCCTGGCGAGGAGTAAAGCCAAAGGCGCAAGCATAAGCCTGAAAGGCAATTAGCTAGGACAAAGGATCCACTAAATCTCCAACACTTCCTTTAGTAATCAAAAAACCTCCTATCATAGATATAAGTCTACGATAGGAGGTATCTTTTTTTGCACTGTTCTACAGCTATTCTTCCACGACCGGAGCTTCTCTCTTTACTCGAGGCGGTCTTGGTCCATAAAACTGGTAGAAGTTACACTGAATCCGTCCATTATATAACTTGCGTTTTTTATCTGCTCGACGCCCGAACAGCTGCTCAAATTGGCCATGTGAGGTAATCACATAAAAGGACCAACTGTCCAGCTTCTTGAAAGCCTGCTGCATCTCCTTATAGAGCTTTTCGGCTTCTTTCAGCTCACCAAGCCTTTCCCCATAAGGCGGGTTACAGATCACATATCCATATTTTGCGTGTGAACCGATCTGAGCCACAGGCTGATGTTGGAAGTGAATCTGCTTTTCTACTTTAGCTTGCCGAGCGTGATATCTTGCTAGACTAAGCACCTCAGGGTCGATATCTGTGCCAATAATTTGCAAAGTTCTTTCCTGGTCAATTGCACTGGTAGCCTCTTGTCGCGCCTGTTGCCATAATTTCTGGGGGATATTCGGCCAGCTTTCGGCAGCAAAGTTGCGGTAGAGACCAGGAGCAATGTTCAGCCCAATTAAAGCTGCTTCAATGGGAATAGTACCAGAGCCACACATAGGATCAATTAAGACCCGGTCGGGATGCCAGCGGCTGAGTAAAACTAAAGCTGCCGCCAGCGTTTCTTTCAGGGGTGCTTGCGCACTCAGCTTACGGTAACCGCGTTTGTGGAGACCAGCTCCACTGGTATCAATGGTTAGGGTGGCAGTATCTTTCAGTAGGGCGACTTCGATGGTATAACGGGCTCCTTTTTCTTCAAACCAGGCTCGCTTGTACTTTTGCTTCAGCTTTTCTACAATTGCTTTTTTGACAATCGCTTGACAATCAGGAACACTAAACAGTTGGGAGTTAATGGACTTTCCTTCCACCGGGAAATTAGCATCTTCCGGAATCCAGTCTGTCCAAGGCAAGGCTTTGGTTTTTTCGAACAGTTCTTCAAAGGAAGTTGCTTTGAACTCGCCGACTTTCAAAAGCACGCGGTCAGCAGTTCGCAGCCAGAGATTGGCTCGGCAGATTGCTAGTTCATCAGCCACAAAAGTGACTTTGCCATTTTCAACAACTACCTCTTCATAACCCAGCTGCCTTACCTCTCGAGCCACTACTGCTTCTAGGCCAAAGGCCGCTGTAGCAATCAATTCAATTTTAGCCATCTTGGTCTCCTCTATACATTTATTTTTGGTCTTTCTCAAGGGCTGCTTTTAACAAATCGCCTAAATTACTGCCAATCGTATTTTTATCACTATATTGGGCAATTAATTGCTGATTAATTCTACTGGCATGTTTGGAATTTTTACCAAAGTCGGCTTCCCGTTCCTTCTCAGGTTGCCGATGTCCGCAATTGCGGTCTGGACAGACCAACATCTTGCCCCGCTTGCCATTTACTAGTAACATGTATTTACTGCAGCTTGGGCATTTAGTTTTAGAAACGTTATCCGGTTTGTAAACGGTGGTATCAGCCTTTACGCTATTTATTAAGCTAAGGGCATTTTGCCGAATTCCAGCGATGAATTCCGTTTTACTCCCTTTACCTTGGGCAATATTAGTCAAACTTTGTTCCCATTGGGCCGTTAATTGCGGACTTTTCAAATCAGGAGCAACCAGCTCAATCAATTGCTTGGCTTTACCGGTAGGCACCAATTCTTTACCCTGTCTTTCCAGGTAATTGACATGCAAGAGCTTTTCAATGATTTCTGCTCTAGTTGCTGGTGTACCCAGCCCGCTTTGTTTGACCGCTTCCCGGAGTTCTTCGTCAGCAATGAATTTACCGGGGCTCTCCATGGCTGTTAATAAAGTAGCTTCAGTATAACGGGCTGGTGGCTTGGTCTTAGCTTTATTGATTTTAACGTTTTTAAGCTGTTTTTGTTCACCTTTGCGGACTTGTCCCAAGTTTTGTTCAGGTAGCCCCTCATCCTCCCGGTCGGCCTTTTCCGCCACCTTGGTAGTCACAGCCCGCCAACCACGGTCTTTGAGCATTTTGCCTTGAGCATAAAATAGCTCGCCTGCAACTTCGGTAACGATGGTGGTTTGGTCATAGCGATAGGGTGGATATAATACCGCAATAAAGCGCCTCACTATTAAATCATACAAGTTACGCTCCTCCGCACTCAACTTAGCCAAGTTTAAAGGTTGCTCAGTGGGAATGATAGCATGGTGGTCAGAAACCTTACTGTTATCAACAAAGCGCTTTGTTGGAGTTATCGGTTTTTGCAACAGTGGTTTCACCAACTCAGCATAGGGCCCAATTGCAACACTTTTGAGGCGAACGGGTAAGGTAGGTACAATATCTGTCGTGATGTATCTGGAATCCGTTCGTGGATAGGTCACTAACTTATGTTGTTCATAGAGGTTCTGGAGCACAGAGGAAGTTTTCTGGGCAGCAAAACCGTAACGTCGGTTGGCATCTCGTTGTAATTCAGTTAAATCATAGGCCAGTGGTGGTGGTTCACTCTTAGCCTCGGTCTTGACATCCTTAATAGTTCCTTGCTGCCCCTTGATTTTAGAAGCAATAGTGTCAGCCTGAGTCGAGCTAGAGAGGCGGCTATTACCTGCTTGATTACGCCAATCCCCATAAAAATCGCCGAAGTCAGCTCGTATTGTCCAGTAATCGACTGGTACAAATTGCTGAATCTCAGCCTCGCGATTC
>CAZKEO010000005.1:0-16116 GCA_964551785.1 uncultured Eubacteriales bacterium
TCTGCCTCTGGCCTAAAAGAAGGCACGACCTGACAATGCTTCCGGATGCAGGTAACGACGAGGTAAATGCCATCGTCTACAGACTCCGTAAGCGACTGGGCCAGTATAGTCATCAGATAGTTACCGTACCCAGATTTGGGGTGTTATTGGAGCTGTAATAACAAAGCACAGACTTAAGCCTTCACAAGAGGGCTTTCTTTTTTTGCTTTTATAACATTGCTTACTTTACCCGAATATTATGGTCTGATATGAAGTTTATATTGAGCTTTTAGGGTGAGGTAGGAGATGGAAAGCAAACAGGATGTTTGGGCTAAAAATTACCTAAAACAAAAACGCCTGCTGGACGTCCTTCTGGCAGTTTTTGGGATATTAGCTAGCCTACTTTTGCTGGGGTTGATTGCCATAGCGGTTAAGCTGGATAGTCCCGGTCCGGTAATCTACCGGCAGGTTCGGATGGGTAGGAATGGGCGTGTTTTTTTGATGCTAAAATTTCGCACTATGTTTGATAATGCTGAACAAGGTGAATCTATGTGGGCGAGTAAGCAAGACCGACGGGTTACGCGGGTAGGCAGGTTTTTGCGTAGGTTTCGCCTTGATGAGGTCCCACAGCTGTGGAATGTTCTGCAGGGTGAGATGTCCCTTGTCGGGCCGCGACCGGAACGGCCTGACCTTGCTATGCAATTTAATACCCTGATACCGGGCTTTATGGACAGACTGCAAGTAAATCAGGGCATTACCGGCTGGGCTCAGGTCAACGGGGGCTACGACTTAAATCCAGCAGAAAAATTGTTTTTTGATTTGGAGTATATTGCTAGGAAGTCGATACTTTTCGATCTTTATATTTTGTTTAAAACAGTGGTGGTAGTAATAACCGGTAGTGGAGCTAGATAAATTGGCCAAGCCTACTTATAGCAGAAAAGACCTATACCAAATGACTAAGTTTGCTCAGCCTTTTCACCTTTTCCTTATCTAGGAATATCATGATAGCATGAGAAGTCCTTTGAACTAAACTAATGATGGAAATAACATAAAGGAGAGGGACCATGTGAAAGTCCTTATTGACGATGGCTTGTCCATACATACTGGAACAGGTATCGGTCGATATGTTACAGGACTTTGTGCCGGGGCTCAAGAACTGCCGGATCTGGAACTACAGCTGCATTCTGCCCAATGGCTGGAAGGCATTCAAGC
This sequence comes from uncultured Eubacteriales bacterium, assembly GCA_964551785.1. Lineage (GTDB taxonomy): Bacteria > Bacillota > Carboxydocellales > JAJZTU01 > CAZKEO01. Next base: position 1,192 of record CAZKEO010000005.1, read on the forward strand.
CAAAACTGTGAGGAGGATGGTATACTCCCTATATTTGGAGGGTCCGTTACAAAGGCAAATAAAACTAGCCGGATACGGGCTGGTGCATTTTGCTAATTACTATGTCCCTAAACATAAGCCTAAGCGGGTTTACTATGCAGTCACTATCCATGACCTAACCCCCTGGAGTTTTCCGGAAGCATTGCCTCCGCTATATCGTCGGTACTTGTATTGGACTATTTCCAAAGCTATTAAGCGAGCCGATCTTGTGTTCACAGTTTCAGAATTCATGAAACAGCAAATTACCTCAATATTTAAGCTCTCACCAAATAAAGTTCATGTAACCTACAACGGGGTAGACCCCTTTTTCTTTGAGCGGAAGAGTGTTGATTTTGAGGCATTTGATCAAGCTACAAAAAATTTACGAAATGCAAGGGTTATTTTATTTGTGGGTACGCTGGAAAAAAGAAAAAATATCGAGGTTCTGGTAAACGGTTTTGAACTCATCGCGAAAAAGGTTCCGGATCTGCTACTGGTTTTAGTAGGTAAAACCGGCTATGGAGCTCAAGAGCTAGCCCAGAGGATCAAGTTGAGCAGGGTGGCAGACCGGATATTGTTATTGGGTTATGTCCCGGAAGCAGAGCTGTTGTCCTTATATCAGTTGGCCAGTATCTTTGTTTTCCCTTCCAAATACGAGGGTTTCGGGATACCAATCTTAGAGGCCATGGCTGCAAGAATCCCTGTCATTGTGAGTGACATCCCACCCCATAGGGAAGTTGTAGGAGAGAACGGCTTATATTTTTCACCACAAAGCTATCAAGAAGTAGGAATGCAAATAGAAAGGCTGTTAACTGATAATGCTCTGGCGAAGAATTTGGCTGAGTTAGGCCAACAGAGGGCTGCTTTTTTTACTTGGAAACAGGTTGCAGAAAGGCACTTAGCCGGATATCGGGCTGTTTTAGAGGGTAAATAACTCGGCCGAGGTGATTTTATTGAAAATATTGTTTGTCACCTCCAGAATACCAGCACCAACAATTCGAGGTGATCAATTAAGGGCTTTTTACCAAATTCAACAATTAGCCAAAAAACATTCTATTTTTTTAATCACTTTCGAACCTAGTAAGCCCAGCCCGGAAAGCCCGGAAGAGTTAAGCCATTATTGTGAAAGAATTGTTGCTGTACGGCGACCTCTTAAGGAAATTATCTGTTCTTCAGCTAATAGTTTGTTTAACAAAGATCCTTTCCAAGTTAATTATTTTAAGTCGCCAACCCTTAGTGCAGCTATCCGAAAAATGGTAGCCAGTTATGATATTAACGTAATCCATGTACAGTTGGCCCGCCTGGGAGAGTGCAGCAATGTGTGTGGACATATCCCCAAGGTTATTGACCTTGTGGACAGTTTAGCCTTAAACCTCTGGAATAGGCAAAAATATGACTCGGGTTTCAAGAAATTGGCCTCTTATATAGAATACTGCAGGATGAAAACATACGAAAAATCCGTAGCAGCTAAATTTGACCGAGTAATTACTATTTCCGAACGTGATCATCAGGCAGTAGGCAGTCCAAGCAACGGTGTTGTGATACCTAATGGGGTGAATTTAGAGGCCTTCCCATACAGTCAGTTGGGACGGAACCCCTTTGAGATTATTTTTGCTGGCAATATGGGATATTTCCCCAATGTAGATGGAGCATGCTGGTTTAGCAGAGAGGTTTTGCCTTTGATCAGATCGGTAATTCCCCAAGCCCGGCTGTGTATAGTAGGAGCTTATCCAACTAAAGAAATTTTGCGTTTACAGCACAGTCCAGGATCCTTGGTAACCGGCTGGGTACCGGCTGTCAGCTATTATCTTAAACGTGCTGCTGTAGCAATCTGTCCTATCCGGGCCGGCTCAGGTATGCAGAACAAAGCATTAGAAGCTATGGCCTCAGGCTGTCCGGTTGTCTTGACTCCCCAGGTTTATGCTGGTCTTAGTGCGAAACCACATGAACAGGTATTAATTGGCGATGGGCCTGGACAATTTGCCCATCAGGTGATTCGTTTGTTGACCAACCCCTCACTGGCCCATTCCTTGGCTAATTCAGCTAGTAAGTTTGTTGAGAGTAATTATTCGTGGAGTTCAACAGTTACTGGGTTGGAGGATGCTTATCATCACGTCTATGAAGCTTACCGACAGAGAGAAAAAATTGGGGTTGTTCAATATGAAGGAAAACAGGTTAGTGGCTGTAGTTTTAGCAGGTGGTAAAGGAGAAAGGTTTTGGCCTAAGAGTAGAGTTGATTTGCCCAAACCATTTCTCAAATTGGCCAGTCCGGATGTAACTTTAATTCAGTCAACAGTACAAAGGCTGTCCCGATTAGTTGCTACAGATAACATTTTTATTGTTACCGGGCAGGAATATGTGAATTTAATATGCGGCCAATTGCCTGGCTTTAAGCAAGAAAATATCATTACAGAACCCATGGGACGCAACACAGCGGCATGTATCGGGCTGGCGTCCGTCTATATAGAACAAAAGTTTCCCGATTCCATTATGCTGGTGGTACCTTCAGACCATCTGGTCTTAGATGAAGATAATTATTGCAGTGTTCTCCGGGCTGCAGCAGAGCTGGCAGCCAAAGGAGCGTACCTGGTTACCATCGGCATCAAGCCCACCTACCCGGAAACAGGATATGGGTATATCAAGCTGGGGCAGCATTTTGCTACCGTTTCTAGCCAAGAAGCTTATTATGTAACCAAATTTGCCGAGAAACCGGATTTCCCAAGGGCTGTTCAATATGTCGAGTCTGGAAAGTATCTGTGGAATAGTGGAATATTCATCTGGCAGACCAGGACAATTCGACAGGAAATTCAGCAGCATTTGGGAGTACTACATGTAGGCCTGGAGAGAATTAAACAAGCCCTGGGAACTGAGCAGGTGGAAAGTGTGCTCAGGGAAGAATATCTCCTGATCAAAAATATTTCCATAGACCACGGTATTATGGAACTAGCGGATTCAACTGTTGTGATCGAGGGCAATTTTGGCTGGGATGATGTGGGAACTTGGCTGGCTTTGGAACGAGTCTACCAACCTGATAGGGCAGGTAACATAGTGTTAGGACAGGTAGTAGATCTTGATTCCAGGGATTGTATTGTTGATGCTTCGGCTAAACTAGTAGCCTTGATCGGAGTAGAAAATTTAATAATTGTCGATACCGAGAATGTGGTAATGATCTGTGCTAAAGAACAAGTGCAAAAAATTAAAGATTTGTTACACAGGCTAAAAGAGCAACAATTACATGAGTTCTTATAGGTGGAAGGAACGGTTATGAAGATTATTTCAGAGCTGCAAGAACTCTATCAATATAGGGAAATGCTGAAAAACTTAGTCCGCAAAGAACTGCGCAGCCGCTACAAAGGCTCTGTTTTGTGCTTTATGTGGACTTTTCTTAACCCGTTATTAATGTTGGTGGTATTTTCTATTTTATTTTCCACCGTGATGCGCATAAATGTTGAAAAATATACGATGTTTTTGTTTTGCGCACTCCTGCCCTGGAACTTTTTTCAAAGCAGTGTTCAGGCGGCTGCATCTAGTATTGTAGGCAATGGCGGGTTAATTAAGAAAATATACTTTCCTACCGTTATTCTCCCCTTAGCTCTTGTTGTGTCCGGGGTGGTCAGTTTCCTGCTCAGCCTGTTTATCTTGATTCCTGCTTTACTAATCAACAATATCCCGCTAGTATGGCCGGTTTTAAGCCTGCCGTTAGTGCTATTAGTGGAATTTATCTTTACTCTAGGCTTAGCACTTTTAGTCAGCAGTATCAACGTTTACTTCCGGGATGTTGAGCATATCACCAGTATTACTTTGCTGGCATGGTTTTATTTAACCCCGGTGCTATATCCCGAAACTTTGATCCCCGCGCAGTACCTGTGCTTGTTTAAGATAAATCCGATGACAGTGATAATTCTAGCTTTCAGAGACATTTTTTTCTTGGGGCGGTGGCCTGATTTCACAGCCCTGGCCCAAGTTGGTCTGGCATCAGTTTTATTTTTGCTAATCAGTTATACCATTTTTCATTACTTAAAAAAACGATTTGCTGAAGAGATTTAGTGTCAATTTGGGGGCAGGGAACGGTATGCAGGTAATAGAGGTCCAAAGTGTCTGGAAGAAGTTTTCACTTTATAAAGATAAAAGGCCAACATTGAAGGAAACCCTTCTTTTCAGAGGGCGAAGCCACCGGGAAGACTTTTGGGTACTGAAGGATATTAACTTAAAAATCGAGCAAGGTGCAACCGTAGGCTTAGTTGGACAAAATGGCTCAGGTAAAAGTACCCTGCTTAAATTGATGACCAAAATTCTCTATCCCACCTCTGGAACTATCACAGTCAAAGGAAAGGTTTCCAGTCTTTTGGAATTAGGGGCAGGTTTCCACCCGGATTTTACCGGCAGGGAAAATATCTATATGAATGCTTCGGTCTTTGGTTTAACCAGAAGAGAGATTGAGCAGCGGATTAATCAAATTATCGACTTTTCAGAACTGGAAGAGTTTATTGACAGCCCTGTACGCAATTTTTCTTCGGGAATGTATATGCGCTTAGCCTTTGCAGTGGCTATAAACCTGCGGCCTGACATCCTATTAATTGATGAGATACTATCCGTAGGTGATACCGCCTTTCAGAAAAAATGTCTGGATAAAATTAGTGAGTTTCAGCAGCAGGGAGTAACTATTGTTTTGGTCTCCCATGACCTGAAGACGATCGCTAAACTTTGCAACCTGGTAGTTTGGTTAAAACAGGGTGAAATCAGTGAAATAGGCCCGACTCAACAAGTACTGGACGCCTATAAGCATTTTCTTAAGCTCCCTATTGGGGATTAGTAGGAAAAAAGGGGTGTTTTAATGGCAGAGCAAAACCCCAATGTGCAAAACATAATGGAGTTATTGAAAATAAGTTTAAGTAAGCAGTCTGCTCCTAACAAAACAGAGCAAGAGTTTAATGGGGCTTATGATACAGCAGAACTGGCTAAAGCAGCACAGGCTTATAACAATACTTGGTATTATGACTTTAATTGGCCGGTGGCCTCCCCAAATAAGTTCACCGGGAAACTAAAGGGATTAATTAAAAAAATCATTCGCAAAATCTTAAAATTCTTGCTCCAACCGCTAATTGCTGAACAAATTAAATTCAACAGTTCGATGACCTGGGCCATGAATGAGGCAATTAAAAATTTAGAGAGTATTAACCAAGAAATTGCTGAACTTAAACAAAGAGAAAGTCAGTTAAGGGAAAAAGGACTAAGCGAGGGTTAGATAATGAAGAAAAAAATTGCCATCTGTGCTGTCCAAGTCCCCTTTGTTTTTGGGGGTGCAGAACTACATGTGGAATCCCTCTATCGTGAACTGCTGAAAAGGGGCTTCGATGTGTCCATAGTCAATATTCCTTTCAAATGGTATCCCAAGAAGGGAATTATGAAACATGCTCTAGTTTGGCGTTTATTGGATCTCAGCGAAAGTAACGGCATGAAAATAGATTTAGTTATTGCCACTAAGTTTCCGTCTTATGGGATAAAACATGAAAATAAGGTTACCTGGTTATTCCACCAGTATCGGGGCATTTATGACCTGTATGGGACTAAGTATTCCGATTTTGATAAATCTCCAGAGGACACCTCCATCAGAAATATGATGATTACTTTTGATAATAAGGTTCTGCCTGAGTCAAAACAAATCTTTACGAATGCCCAAAACACTGCCAATAGATTACGGAAATATAATGGAATTAATGGGACACCGCTTTATCACCCGCCCAAACACGCTGGACGTTACTATTGTGCTGACTATGGTGATTATATCCTATCCATTGGTAGGCTTGAAGCCATCAAGAGAGTGGATTTGCTGGTAAAGGCGATGGAGCACACGAAAAGTAATGCCCGATGTCTGATTGGAGGAATCGGACCGGAAAAAGCAGAGTTAGAGCAGTATGTGTCTAAGCATAACTTGGAACATAAAGTAAAGTTTTTAGGCTTTGTTAGTGATGAGGATTTGTTAGACCTGTACGCCAATAGTTTTGCTGTCTATTATGCTCCCTATGATGAAGATTATGGCTACATAACGTTGGAAGCATTTTTGTCCCAAAAGCCGGTCTTAAGTACCCTGGATGCAGGGGGAGTATTAGAATTTGTCGAGGATGGCATCAATGGTTTCCTTACAGAAAATGACCCCATGGAAATAGCTGCAAAAATAGATTACTTATTTGCCAATAAAGCTCTTTGCGCAGAATATGGTCAGCAGGGCTACCAGAAGGTATTACCAATTAACTGGGATGCTGTAATTGACCAATTAACTTCCACCATCAGGTAGTACGGAGGCACACCATGAAAGTTGCTTATTTTACTCCGTTAAATCCCAAAAACTCTGGGATTTCAGATTATAATGAAGAGTTGCTGATGTACTTAAAAAAGCATTTAGCAATACACCTTTTTCTCGATGGCTACAGTCCGTCTAACCAGGCTATCCGCAGTAACTTCGAATTTTATAATGGGCAAGACTTTCTAGAACAGCATGCAGAAAATAGCTACCAGGCCTGTGTTTACCATGTCGGCAATAACCACTTTTTTCATGAGTACTTATATCTACACGCTTTAGACTATCCTGGAATTGTAGTTATGCATGATTATGCGATTCACCATATGATAGCAGGAATGCTTTTAGAAAGAGGCAAAACTGTTGAATACCTAGAGGAATTTCGCTATAACCACGGTGATGCAGCTCTAGCTATTGCCAGTAAGTCAGTAAGTGGAGAAACCCCCTACATCTGGGAAACCTCCTCGCTTATTTTTCCAATGAACAAGCGCATTATAGATTCCGCCAAGGGAATAATCGTTCATTCTAAGTTTACTCATGACTTGATTAAGAAAATCCGACCGGAAGTGCCGATCCAAATAATCCCCCACCATTGTGCCGATATTTTGGAAGATCCTGAAGAGGCTAAGGCTACAGCTCGTAAAAAATTAGGAATTGACGACAACACGCTCATGCTAGCTTCCTTTGGCAATATTGTCCCTGCTAAACGTGTGCATGTTATTTTAAGAGCATTGCAAAGCCTAAGCCATATTGTTCCAGATTTTTGTTATTACCTTGTGGGGGAAGAAGTCAGAGGATACTCGCTCAGAGCATTAGTAAAAAAACTCGGACTAACCCGCAACGTGATTTTTACAGGTTATACCGATTTGGAATGCTTTAAAGATTATATGAAGGCAGCTGATATCTGTCTGAATTTGCGCTGTCCCATTCAGGGGGAGACCTCCGGAAGCTTGATGCGTTTATTGGGTATGGGCAAGGCTGTGCTGGTATCTGACACAGGACCCTTCAGCGAAATTCCTTCTGATGTGGTGGTAAAAATCAATATTGACCAAACAGAGGAAAATTGCCTGGTCAATGCTTTAACAAAACTTATGGCTAACCCTGATTTACTTGCGGATTACGGGGCTAAAGCTTTGGCGTATGTTCGCAACAATTGTACTTTGGAGCAATCTGCGCTTAGCTATAGCCAGTTTATCTCTGCTGTTGTTCAAGAACGGGGCGAATTAGCAACTAGTGCTGCCAGGAGGATTATTACGGAAGTAGCGGAGCACTTAGCTGAGCTGGGTGTTACAGGGGAACAGGAGAGTTTTATCCAAGAAGTTGCTGTTTTGATAGATGAGATTGGCGTGCGATAGTTGGCCTAAAGTAAGAGCAGAGGCGTTTTGGGGAGGGTTTGTGGATGGAACGGGTCAAGGTCGTAATTTTGTGTGGCGGGCAAGGGATGAGACTTCGGGAAGAAACTGAGTTTAAGCCTAAACCAATGATCGAGATTGGTCCCAGACCACTACTCTGGCACATCATGAAATATTATGCCTATTATGGGTTTACCGAGTTTATCCTTTGTTTGGGTTATAAAGGTGAAAAAATTAAGCAGTTTTTTTGGGAGTATGAACTTAATAATGGTGATTGGTCTATCGAAATGGGTGAGCAAAACCGCATCATCTTTCATAATGGTCACCGGGAGCAAGGGTGGAAAGTTACCCTGGCGGATACAGGATTAAACTCTATGACTGGATCCCGGGTTAAGCAAATAGAAAAATATGTGGATACTGAGCTGTTTATGCTCACCTACGGAGATGGGGTGTCTGATCTTAATCTTCATAAATTACTGGCCTTTCACTGTGGACACGGTAAAATTGGCACAGTAACAGGGGTGAGGCCACCCTCCAAATTTGGTGAACTTATTATTCAGGGCAAACAGGTTAGGCAGTTTAGTGAAAAGCCACAGGTTAGTGACGGGTATATCAGCGGAGGCTTCTTTATTTTCGATAAAAGGATTTTTGATTATATTTCCCCAGATCAGAATTGTATTTTTGAGAGAGCTCCTTTAGAAAAACTTTGTGCTGCAGGAGAGCTAATGGTATACACACATACGGGATTTTGGCAGTGCATGGATACAATCAGAGATATGAACTACCTAAATGAATTATGGGTCAGTGGAAAAGCTCCATGGAAGGTTTGGGATTAAACGGAAGATGAGAGGAAACCGGTATGCGGATAGGATATGATTGCCGCTGCTTACAGCAGGAGAAAACCGGAATTGGATATTACACTTATCATTTGCTGAGAGCGCTGATGCATGTCCAACCGGACAATGAATTTTATCTCTATTCCAACTGTGGCTTTCAGCAACCCGGCGTAGGTAACAACATCTGTAAGCATACCTGCAGAGGATTGCCAGGGACTGTTTGGTTGCAAACAGTACTTCCTTTGCTCTTACACAAGGATAAGGTTTCTGTATTCCACGCACCGCTCTTTATTGCCCCTTTGCTAGGTTCGATTCCTAAACTTATTACAGTTCATGATCTCTCTCATTATCTCTACCCGGAAAAGACCACTTGGCAAAACCGCTATATTTTGCGCGGCCTTTTACCGGCTTCAATAAAAGCAGCCAGTGCAGTTATTGCTGTCTCCGAAAATACCAAGCAGGATATCGTTAATTATTTAGGAACCAGCCCTGAGAAGATTACTGTAATACCTCTCGCAGCCTCAGATGTTTTTCGAAAAATTAGCGACCAGGCAGAGCTGAACAGGGTGAGACTAAAATACGACTTACCAAAAGACTATATTCTCTTTGTTGGAACAGTGGAACCGAGAAAAAATCTGGAGCGACTACTCCTAGCATACAAACAGGTCCTTGATCGTAGGAAGGATTTACCCCATCACCTAGTGGTCGTGGGTAAATTAGGTTGGCAATACGATGGGATTATGCAAAGCTATCACCGCTTGAGATTAAAGCAAAGAATCAATTTTTTGGGTTATGTGGATGAAGCAGACCTGCCCTTTTTGTATAACAGTGCTGATGCTTTTGTCTACCCCTCACTTTATGAGGGTTTTGGCCTCCCAGTATTAGAAGCCATGTCTTGCGGGGTGCCGGTAATTACCTCGAACGTTTCATCTTTACCGGAAGTAGCTGGTGACAGTTGTTATTTGGTAGACCCCTTATGCGTAGAAGAACTGGCTGATGCTATTGAACTGGTTCTGGAAAATCAGGAACTACGGGAACGGATGGGTGTTTGGGGTCAGGCCCGGGCCTTGGATTTTTCCTGGCAGTACACAGCAGAGGAAACTTTTAAGCTGTACAGCAAAGTACAGCAAGGCAAAATTAGTAAGGCGAGTATGGGAGGTTGAAAAAGTTGGCATCTCAAACAAAAGGTGAGGGCAGGGTACGATTTTTGACCAAACGCTTTCTTAAAAAGCTGTTTAATTGGTACCTAGCCCCATTAATTGAGCAACAAAGCCTGTTTAATACCTCAGTAATCTACAGCATGGAGGAAATCAAGCAGTATCTAGGGGTAATAGAGCAGGAGCTTCAAAAGCGCACAGACCAAACTCAGCAAAATGTTAAGTTGTTAACTGAAAACCTGCAGCGTACAGAGGAACAGCTCATTCTCATAAATAAAAAAATACCAACGATGATAAGTTTATCATTAATTACAATGCTGGAAGCAAAGAATGAAATTGAACAGGCGCTCCAGTTTACCTTGGCTACTCTGCGGGAAACTGGAGACCAAGATGGATTAATGGATAAAGCCTTGAGCTTATTTAATAAGCAAGCTGTGATTAAGTTAAACTCCCAAAATATCCAACCGGGAAACATTGTCCTATTGTGTCAAAACTTTCAGCAGGATCAAACCATTGAAGCAATTAAAAAAGAGGCCTGGAACTTATTTTTAGCCCTTAAAGCACTACCCATAGGCCCGTTAGTTAAATTTGTGTCCTTGGAAGAAACTGTGGACAGCCTTGAGTACAATCCTCAGCAAGATGTCTATTACTGTCCATTTCATAATATTGGCACTTTCCTGGAGCAATTAAATCCTGGGGTGTTACACATCATGGAAACAAGTACATGGTTATTGTTTACAGATAATTACAGTTTATTTAACTATAACTTGGTAGCAACCTTATCTGGCTGTAATCCCTTAGGTGATAATGACCGTCAAAAATTAGAAGAAATTCGCCACTACATGGATCACGGGTCATTAGACATTGTGGTTGAATCAACAACTTCCCTGGCAATCTGCCAAGAAAACCACTTGCCCCGGACACAATTAATCTACCCACTTGTAAATCTACATATCACAGATATCGACCTGAATGCTGAAACCAGCACTTTACCACCTGAGTCCAAAACATTTTCTGTCGGCTTTGCTTCCTCTCCGATGTCAGAGGAGCAGGTCGGGGATAGGGGAGTAGATTTACTGCTCCAAGTCGCTGCAGCACTACCGGAGGTCTTATTTCGGCTAGCTTGGCGTAACCCCCAAGTAAATATAGAAGCCAGAATCTCCCAATTGGGGCTGGACAATATTCATTTAGAAGTCGGCTTTATCGATATGGGTAAGTTCTATGCTTCGGTGGATTGTATGGTGTTGCCTTATACCTCGCGCCAAAATAATCATGCATGTCCACTGTCCTCTGTTGAAGCAGCGCTGTTAGGGATACCGGTGATTTGTACTAATCTAGTTGGGAGCAGTGATGTTATCACGTCCAATAATCTCGGTAAAGTAGTTAAGCCGGACGCCAGTGAGATAGTTTCTGCTATTCGGGATATCCAGCAGGGGAAATGCAGGGATAAAAACCATATTCGTGAAACTGCCGGCCAAATTTTCAACCGAAATCGGACACTTGAAGCGTATCTGGGAATCTATCACCAGCAGCGTGCTAAGACTCCTGCGCTGCCCTTGTTTAAATGGAACCAAGAACTGCAGCAAGCGGGAAGTGATTTAGTTAAAGGAAGAGAAAACTTAGTCAGTTATTATTCAAAGCAAGATATTGCCAATAATTACACAGAGACACGCTTTAGTAAATTTCCCATGAATTGTTATGATGCTTTTGAAAGGGGGGCCATAAAGCAGTTAATTCTCAAGTGGTTGGAAGTGCAGCAGTCGGCCACTAGGAGGCTCTTAGACATTGCAACCGGTGATGGCAGGATTCTACAGGAGTTGTTGCCTTATGGACATTGTATTGCCATTGATTCATCTTCGGATATGTTAAAGCTTGCTGAGACCAGGTGTGGCGGGGCAGATAACTTAGAAATAATCGCAACTGACCTCTTTGCTTTTCAGCAGGAGCAGCCATTCGATATTATTACCTGCTTTCGCATCCTCAGGCATTTGGACTATGCTGAGCGACAGACGGCTTATGGGAGAATCCAAGATTTATTAACCGAGGAAGGAATAGTTATTTTTGATTTTCCTAACCGGACTGCGGAATTAGCTTTGCGGAAAAAACACGGCTGGCATAACTTTAATATCTATGATGTGTTTTGGACTTTGGACTCACTTCAGCAAGAGGTATCTAACAACGGCTTGGAAATTGTTAATTATCTTTCGGTAGGTGAAGGACTGCTGGCCGAGTTAGAAGGCCAGTTAAGGGACGAACCTTTAATCTGGGTGGTGGCCCTGAAAAAAGTACTGTAATGAGTACGTATAGTAGCGAAAAATCAGTGAGGTAATAATTATGCTTACCTATTCCAACAAAGGTCCATCAGAAAAGGTGTTAAGAGCAAAAGTAGTTCAGGCCGCTTTAGAATATTATGATTTGGTGTACAAAAATAATGGAGTTAGTTTCATTCCTGGTGACTATATTCCTTATGCCGGAAGGGTATTTGACGCTACTGAAATTGTAAACCTTGTGGAATCAGCCCTAGACTTCTGGCTTACCAACGGTAGGTATACAGAACAGTTTGAGGAGGAATTTGCCAAGTTTTTAGGAGTGAAACACTGCTCTCTGACCAATTCCGGTTCCTCGGCCAATTTGTTGGCATTGATGGCCTTAACCTCCCCTAAACTTGGTGAACGGAGCATCAAAAGAGGTGATGAGGTAATTACCGTTGCAGCTGGTTTTCCCACCACGGTTGCGCCTTTAGTACAGTATGGGGTTATTCCCGTTTTTGTGGATGTAACTATACCTACCTACAATATTGACTGCTCCCAACTTGAAAACGCCTTATCCGATAAAACCAAGGCTGTCATGATTGCCCATACTCTGGGTAATCCCTTTGATATACAGACTGTGAAGGATTTTTGTGACAAACATCAACTGTGGTTAATAGAAGACAATTGTGATGCCTTGGGTTCGAGATATTGCTACAATGGGCAATGGCGATATACCGGGACAATTGGTCACCTAGCAACCTCTAGCTTTTATCCACCCCATCATTTGACAATGGGGGAAGGTGGGGCTGTTTATACCAACGATACTCAGTTTAAACAGCTGGTAGAGTCATTTCGGGATTGGGGTAGAGATTGCCGATGTCCGCCAGGGAAGGACAATATTTGCCAAAAGCGTTTTAATCAGCAGTTTGGGGAACTCCCCCAGGGCTATGACCACAAATATGTTTACTCCCATTTCGGCTATAATTTGAAGCTAACTGACATGCAAGCAGCTGTTGGTTGTGCCCAACTCGACAAATTACCGAATTTCATTTCAGCTAGAAAGCGGAACTGGGAGCTCTTGAGAAAAGGCTTAGATGACTTGAACGATGTATTTGTACTGCCAGAGCCGTCGAAAAATGCTGATCCTAGTTGGTTTGGTTTTCTACTGACTATTAAGGCCACTGCCAGCTTTACTAGAGAGCAGCTAGTCAATCAACTTGAAGCAAATGGAATCCAGACCAGAATGTTGTTTGCGGGCAACCTGCTGAAGCATCCTTGTTTTGATGAACTGAGAGCACAAGGTGAAGGCTACCGGGTTGTTGGTAATCTGAAAAACACTGATACGATAATGCAGCAGACCTTTTGGGTTGGTGTTTATCCAGGAATGACTGAGGAGATGCTCGCTTTTATAATTACGGTTATTCAAAGGTTTGTGAAATTGCAATGAGAATACATGAAAATTGTAAAGTCAATGCCAATCCCCTAGCTGAAGACCTTGCTTTAATCCAAACTAGTAATCCTAACCTTTGGGAGGCTCTGCGCAATAAGAAAATTTTCCTCACAGGCGGGACCGGATTTTTTGGCTGCTGGCTCTTAGAGAGTTTTGCCTGGGTTAATGACCAGTTAAACCTGAATGCCAAAATGTTAGTACTTAGCCGTAATCCAGCTGCCTTTCTGCACAAAGCACCACATCTGGGCACACATCCTGCCATCTCTTTCCATCCAGGTGATATAACTAGCTTTGATTTTCCAACAGATACCTTTGATTATGTGATTCATGCAGCGACAGAAGCCAGTGCCCAAATGAATGACCAAAATCCAGTAGGGATGATTAATACCATTGTTTGTGGCACTAGCCGTACTTTAGAATTTGCCAGGCAGGCAGAGGCAAAACGTTTCCTGCTAACCAGTTCCGGAGCCGTATATGGCCAACAACCCTCTACACTGGCTAAAATAAAAGAAACCTATCAAGGCGCACCGGACACAACTAACCCTGGCAGTGCCTACGGTGAAGCTAAACGGTTAGCAGAGCAGTTATGTACCTCATACCTGAAGCAATATGGCCTATGCTGTACCATTGCCCGCTGTTTTGCCTTTGTAGGACCATATCTCCCCTTAGATAGCCACTTTGCTGCGGGAAATTTTCTGCGTGATGCTCTTGCTGGTCAGCCAATACGTGTTGCCGGAGACGGAACTGCTTACCGCTCCTATATGTATGCAGGGGATTTAGTTATATGGCTGTGGACAATTTTGCTGCAAGGTCAGCCGGGGCGAATTTACAACGTAGGTTCAGATGAGGCTATCAGTATTGCTGATTTAGCGAGAGCTATTGCCTCTTGCTTTAAAGTAAAGCCTGAAGTAAACATAGCTAAAACCCCTGATCCTGCCCAAAAACCAGAGAGGTATATTCCTGATATTGACCGTGCCTGTAAAGAGTTAGCTCTAAAAATGAATTATGGTTTAGAGAGTTCTTTGCGTAGAACGATTGCATACCATAGCCCTAACATGAATACAGGCGGGTAGTAACAAGGGAGGCCCTAATATGAATAGTCTTGAGAAAAAAATGCTGGATATTATCAAAGATCTTAAGGAAAATCACCATGCTATCGCCATTAAAGCAGAATTTGAGGCGGAGGGCTCGCGGCTGGAAGAATTAATCCGCCTAAATGAAATTGTCTGTAGGGCAGATATGGATTTATTTGTGAAAATAGGTGGCTGTGAAGCGATGCGAGATTTATATGATGCCGAAATCATCGGTGCCGCGGGAATTATGGCCCCGATGATTGAAACCCCCTTTGCTATGAGCAAATTCATTACTGCGGTTAATAATGCGTACTCTGCAGAAACCACTAAGAATACGAAGTTAATCATCAATACAGAAACGATAACCTGTTATGAGTATATTGACCAGATCCTAGAGGTACCAGGGAGCGAAATAATCGAGAGTATTGTAGTAGGGCGAGTTGATTTATCTAGCTCAATGGGCCTGCAAAGAAAAGATATTAATGGAAA
>CAZKEO010000006.1:0-15541 GCA_964551785.1 uncultured Eubacteriales bacterium
TCCATCACATTTATACTTTGCGGTTGATATGTACAATCTGTAACGCTCATTTTTATTTGGAAGGTATTCTTCGTGATTGTTCATAGTTTTACCTCCTCATTTAGTGTACAGATAGTTTAACCGAATAAGTTAGATAATTACCTGGCAATAGAAGGTTTTCTACTCGACCGAGGTTGGTTAAGCTGTTCTACTAATATTTGGCCAGCTGCTATCTTGGCAACTTCTGGCGAAATAGCTAGAAGCTCGGATTCATTGTCAGGAGAACGACCAATACTCTGGGCTATCCGGATTTGCGAAGGTTTTAACTTATAGGCAACAATCGCAGACTCCTCATCACCAGAAGCTCCCGCATGTGCTGTTCCTCGGAGTGTACCCATGATAATTATGTTACCTCCGGCTATGATATAAGCCCCAGGATTCACATCACCAAGAACTACTACATTACCAGGATAAATAATCCTTTGACCAGAACGAAGATTTTGTTTCACTAACAAAGTTTCTTGTTCCAATTCTGTTTGTGTAAGACCTCTAGGTCCAACTTTCTGTGCATTATCAATTTTACCAGAAGGGTTTTCTTTTTTAGGCTCATTGTTATTGGTTTCAACAATTGGAGCCTCTTTTTGTTTGACAGGGAAGGGGATTGCGGAATCATAAATGAGGCCCTGTGAAAGACAAAAAGCTCTTAATTCATCGGTATCATTATCAGCTATGAGGTTATTGTTAATGCGAAAGGTAAACTTAGCCCCATTAAAAAAGCCTTTAGAATTTTCTATTTTTTTACGAAGATTGTCTTTTAAAACATTAAAATCTTGGTTGCCATCCATTGTTATGATTAATCCGTGCATAGTTCCTTTTATTTGGATAATATCTTTAGACATTCGTGGTTGCCCCCTAAAAATATTCTTATTTCTTTTTATTTCGTTCTTAGTCGTTTAAATCCTGCACAGGCTGGTAATTTTTTATATTTAATAAAAAAAGGTATTTTCTTAAAAAGCTAGAATACATCATAATATAAATATTCTGATTAATGCAGTAAATATTGGCATGTACGAAAAAGCACATAAATGATTTACACTAGTGTATAATTATAAGAACGCATTGTACACCGATGTAGACACATCTAAAACACTATCAGATATGGCTTTCCAGCTAATATCTGTTATTTATGCTTGCAAGGTGTCTACAAAAGTGACACTTGGACATATTTTAACCCAATATTATTAATAAGAAATATCACTTTAACAAAAGCATTTTCGACATAATGCTATCAATTGCTTCTGTTTAAGATTGCCAAAGATATTGTGGCATGAAAGTTGCTACTATTTTAATGGGCACCAAATATCAATATCATAATTCTAGACGTAAAGCAAAGCGGAAGAGGACTTTAATAGCACGACGATTTATAAGAAAACTTTGGCAGAATATATATCTGCCAAATTTAAATAAATGATTTATGTAAAATGAAAGGAGTGGCTCAAATGGAATTGATACCTATGAGACCGCTGGGGTGGTACGCGAGTGGCTATTTAATTATGTGGGCTATTATGTTGGTTGTGTTCGCGGTCTTAGGCAAAGGAATTTATGATCGTTATCGTCTTTGGAAAATAGGTGTAAAGGAAGATCGTTTTCCTGGTTGGGGTGCAGGTATTAAAAATGTTGTAGTTCACGCAATTGGTCATAAGAAAATTTTAAGAGATACTTATCCTGGCATCATGCATTTATTAATTATTTTTGGCTTCTTGGTTTTTGTAGTAGGTACTGCATCAATTGCAATTCATGAAGACTTAAAGATTCAAATTTTCAAAGGGGACTTTTATCTCTATTTGACCTTCCTACTTGATGTTGCTGGTTTAGCTGTTATAGTTGGTATTTTAATGGCCTTCTACCGTCGTTATGTATTAAAGCCTGATAGATTAGATAATCAACCTGATGATGCAATTTCTTTGTGGCTCATTTTGGGTATAGTCGTAACTGGTTTTATCACAGAGGCGATCAGAATAGCTTATACTCCAGATCCATGGTCCAGTTGGTCACCAATTGGTAAAGCATTATCATATGCGTTCGGTGGTCCTTTCCAAGGTGCACTTTCAGTAACTAATATTGAAGAAGTTGCTGCTCCTCCGGGTTTCCATCAAGTCTTCTGGTGGATTCATACCCTGTTAACATTTGCATTTATTGCATATATTCCAAAATCAAAAATGTTCCATATCATTGGGCAAGCACTGGGACAATTCTTCTTGAAAGAAAAATCAGCTCAAGCCCTTGCTCCAATTGACTTTGAAAATGAAGCGATTGAGCAATTTGGTGTGAGCAAGCTCGAAGAGTTTACTTGGAAGCAACTTATGGATACAGATGCCTGTGTACGTTGCGGTCGTTGCCAAGACAATTGCCCTGCTTATCTGAGCAAGAAGCCATTGTCACCTAAGAAGTTAATGCAAGATCTTAAAGCTCACTTACACGAAAAAGGTGAGGTGCTGTTAGCACAAGCAGCTACTGCTAAAGATGCTACTGAATCAGCTGCTACCAGTGAAGTTGCAGAAGAGGCTGTTTCTGTATTAGACAAAGTACTCACAGGTGAAGTAATTGAAGATGAGGCCTTGTGGTCATGTACTACTTGTCGTTCTTGTGAAGAGCAGTGTCCTGCCTTCATCGGTCATGTACCGACAATTGTAGACATGAGACGTAACCTAGTTATGATGGAAAGTAATTTCCCTGCAGAAGCTCAGATTGCTTTCCGTGGACTTGAGAACAATGGTAACCCTTGGAATGTTGGTTGGAAGTCAAGAGGCGACTGGACTGCAGAGCTTGGAGTTAAGACTATGGCTGAGGTAGAAGAAGGCGAAACACTAGATTTCCTCTTCTGGCCTGGTTGCGCTGGAGCATTTGACAGCAGATATCGTCGTGTAACTACAGCTCTAGTTAAACTGTTCCAAAAAGCTGGTCTAAATTTCGCAGTTTTAGGAACAGAAGAAAAGTGTTGTGGAGATACTGCTCGTCGTTTAGGTAACGAATATCTATATGCATCCTTAGCACAAGAAAACGTTGAAACCATGAATGGCTACAATGTTAAGAAAATTGTAACTGCATGTCCTCACTGTTTGAATACCCTGAAAAACGAGTATCCTCAATTAGGTGGTAGTTACGAAGTGACTCATCATACTGAAGTACTTGCTAAATTGTTAAGCGATGGTCAGTTACGTGTAGCTAACAATCTAAATACTAAGATAACCTACCATGATTCATGTTATCTGGGACGTTATAATGACATCTATGATCAGCCTAGAAAGATTCTGAATGCTATCCCTGGCGTAAAAGTGGTAGAGATGGAGCGTAGTAACTATCGCGGTTTCTGCTGTGGTGCTGGTGGCGGAAGAATGTTCCTAGAAGAGCATCATGATCGCATCAACATTATGCGTACAGAACAAGCTTTAGCAGTTGAACCAGATTTAATTGCTACCGCCTGTCCGTTCTGTCTCACAATGATTGAAGATGGTACAAAAGCTAAGGATGTAGTTGATAATGTTAAAACTAAGGACTTAGCAGAAATTTTAGTGGATTTGATTTAGTTACCTTTGTGATCCCTATAGGCAATTGTTAGGGAGGATTGAATGTGGAATTGTACAAAAATATACATCAGCTTTCCTGGAGTATTCTATCCACCCACAAAAGTTAAGCGTTTTATATACCTAACACAAGTACGCTTTTAGAAGATATAACACCCATTTAACAAGCAACTGCTAAAAAAGCAATTGAATTGTTAGTTTCTAAAGCGGCGCATACAATCACCGCTATATCTGAACATTTCGAGATGTCAACAGTACTAGTAGAGATGCTTGTTGATGAACTCATACGGGACCAACGTCTCTGTGTAAAAGCTAAGAATCCAGATTTACTATACCTGAATGATTAATGGCAAGCTATAAAAAGTAAACTAATTACTAAATGTCTAATTCTGATCAGAGAAGAGAAGATGCTTTTACGTTTTCTCAACTCTGATCAGATTAAACATCTAACCCTAAATAAAGACTTATACATACGAGGAAATATACTGTATAGTTCTGTCTCCGTTAAATAAACGCAATTTTTTGAAATCTACAAGTTATTAAGAAATGAATCACCAAAGAGATCCGGGCAGGAATGAAGTTTTCAGAGGTCTCGGTGTTTCAAATAGTCCAAGCCTTAGATTGTTATGCTGTAGATATAAGGTGTGGGCGACAAGTAGTCAAATAAAATGTTGTAGGAGGGGAACAAATGGAATTCAACAATCTACTTATTGAACAAGATGGAAGTATTGCCACATTATTGATCAACCGCCCTAAAGCATTAAATGCTTTAAATGCGGAAACACTGGGTGAACTAGAACAAGCTGTCGCACTGTTAGAGCAGGATAATAATGTAAAAGTTGTTATTTTAGCTGGGGCTGGAGACAAAGCTTTTGTTGCAGGGGCAGATATTGCCTTTATGCAAAACCTCAATGCCCTTGAAGCCAAAAACTTTGCGGCTATGGGACAAAAAGTATTTGCCAAAATCGAAAACTCAACTAAAATCTTTATTGCTGCCATTAATGGCTTTGCTTTAGGTGGTGGTTGTGAACTAGCTATGTCTTGTGATATGAGAATAGCTTCCGAGAAAGCAAAATTTGGTCAGCCTGAAGTTGGCTTAGGAATTATTCCTGGTTTTGCTGGAACACAGAGATTACCACGTCTAGTTGGAAAAGGAATCGCTAAAGAACTTATTTATACTGCTGATATTATCGGAGCAGAAGATGCTCTTAGAATCGGCTTAGTTAATAAAGTTGTGCCAGTAGCTGAAATGATGGATGCTGCTAAGACCATGGCTAGCAAGATTGCTAGTAAGAGCGCTCCTATCATGCAGCTATGTAAACAAGCTATTAACGAAGGTTTGGAAATGGATGTAGAAAAGTCTTATGCACATGAGGCTAATCTATTTGGTCTTTGCTTCGCAACTGAAGATCAGCGCGAGGGAATGACAGCATTCCTAGAAAAAAGAGCAGCACAATTTAAAGACAAGTAAGCTAACACGATATCAATTTGTACAAGATATCTCGATGCAGGTAGCTAATTGCCACCTGCATCTCCATTTTAAACCATAAAATTATTAACATTATTTCAAATCAAATAAATATTAATAAATATAATAAAATATAGATAGCGTTTTAAACAATTCTTATTTATAATAGGTTTAAGTGGTGGTAAAATTTTTTAAGGTCAATTGTCAGAAATTTGACAAAATTCTGCGAATGGACAAATTAACCAACTATCGATAGTGCTTTCTAAAAAGAACAGAGGTGAACCATGTGAGTCAAGTTAGTAGAAAACCTGGTTTAGTAATGGTTTATACCGGAAATGGCAAAGGGAAAACTACAGCTGCTTTAGGTTTAGCGTTACGCAGTATTGGCCACGGCCACAAGGTTGGTATTGTACAGTTCATGAAGGGGAGTAAAAAGTATGGTGAACTTCAAGCTACCGATGCATATCTTGCTAATTTAGTAATCATCCAGTCTGGCTTAGAAACCTTTGTTAATCGACAGAAACCTGCTCAGCTGGATATTGATTTAGCACAACGCGGACTGCAAAAAGCTCGAGAGATGGCTATCTGTGATGAGTACAACTTGCTAATTTTAGACGAAGTCAATGTAGCTATAGATTATGGATTACTCACCGTAGAGGAGCTGATTGCCCTTATTAAAGAAAAACCACCAAGTTTGAATTTAGTATTGACTGGAAGAGGCTTAGTTCCAGAACTAGCTGAGTTAGCCCATCTAGTCAGTGAAGTAGTTGAAGTAAAACATCATTATACTTCAGGAGTTGAGGCTAGGGAGGGGATAGAATTCTAAAATTTGCAATGAAAGGTGGTGAAAAAATGGAACGATTTGTCCAAGGAGTATTATCCGGTGATAAGCGAAGTGCCGCAAAAATCATTTCACTAGTTGAAAACAATGGTCCAGAAAAAAAGAAGGTATTAACTCAGCTTTATCCCCATACTGGTAAAGCATACTTGATTGGAGTTACAGGTTCACCTGGTGCAGGCAAAAGTTCGATTACAGATTGCTTAACCAAAGAAATCCGTAAAGAAAATTTGTCTGTTGGAATTATTGCTATTGATCCCTCAAGTCCTTTTACCGGAGGCGCTTTATTGGGCGATAGAATCAGGATGCAAGATCATGCCGTCGATCAAGGTGTATTTATTAGAAGTATGGGTACACGTGGTAGTTTAGGAGGTTTGGCACGTGCTACAAAAGAAGCTGCCCGAGTACTAGATGCCTATGGCTGTGATGTTATAATCGTTGAAACAGTCGGGGTAGGGCAATCAGAGCTCGATATTATGGATTGTGCTGATACTACTCTAGTTGTTTTAACCCCTGGTGCTGGTGACCATGTGCAAACTATTAAAGCAGGTATTATGGAAATAGCTGATATCTTCGTAGTTAATAAGTCAGATCTAGAAGGAGCAGATAAAGTAAAATCCGAGGTGGAGGTGATGCTTGATTTATCCTGTCATGCTTCTGGTTGGCGCCCCCCAGTTGTTCTGACTACAACAAGGTTGGAGCAAGGTATTAGCGAGTTACTAGACGATATTAGACGGCATAGAGCCCATCTTGACACTACTGGACAATTTCAACAAGGGCGCAAGGAGCGTTTGCGAAAGGAGTTGTTAGAAGCCGTCGAGCATGTCCTGAAGGAAAGAATCCATCAAGCAGTTAAAGCAAGCCAAGTAATAGCGAATATAGTCACCGGGGTAGAAAATCGGGAAATAGACCCATATGTAGCTGCAGAAGAAATAATTATACATGGTATTTAAAGTGGCGTTTGTTTGAGAAAGGAGCGTGGATTTTAGTGAGTGAGGCTGGAAATGAGAAATTAAAGGCTATCAAGGATAAATGGAGCAATGAGTTTGCTTCAGCCCAGCAAAGACCTGTCCAATACGAGACTGTCTCTGCACTACCTATAAATGAGTTATATGCGCCAGAAGATATTGCCGGAGACGACTTTTTAGAGAATATTAGTTATCCTGGACAATTTCCTTATACCCGTGGAGTGCAGTCAAACATGTACAGAGGACGTCTCTGGACAATGCGTCAATTTGCGGGTTTTGCCACAGCTAAAGAATCTAATGAACGCTATAAGTTCTTATTAGCTAGAGGACAAACTGGACTAAGTATTGCTTTTGATATGCCTACCATTATGGGGTATGACTCTGATCATCATCGCTCATTAGGTGAAGTTGGTAGAGTAGGTGTTGCCATTGATTCACTCCAAGACATGGAAATATTATTTGGAGGGATTCCACTCGACAAGGTAAGTACATCCATGACGACAAATGCTCCGGCAGCTGTGTTATGGTCAATGTATATTGCTACCGCTGAAAAACAAGGAGTACCTTCAGCTAAACTTACAGGAACGATCCAAAATGATATTCTGAAAGAATATATTGCCCAAAAATCCTGGATTTTCCCTCCCGAGCCTTCGATGAGACTGATTACTGATATATTTAAATATTCTAAAGATAATGTCCCTAAGTGGAACACGATCAGCATTAGTGGATATCACATCCGAGAGGCAGGGGCAACAGCAATTCAGGAATTAGCCTTTACTCTGGGTGATGGTTTTGCATATGTTGAGGCAGGAATAGCTGCAGGTCTAGATGTAGATGATTTTGCGCCACGACTATCTTTCTTCTTTAACTCACACGTTGATTTCTTCGAGGAAATTGCTAAATATAGAGCAGCTCGTCGGATTTGGGCTAAACGCATGAAAAATAAGTATGGTGCCAAAGACGAACGTTCTTGGTTGCTCCGCTTCCATACTCAAACTGCTGGTTGTTCACTTACTGGGCAACAACCTGAGAACAATATTGTCCGTACAGCTTACCAGGCTATGTCGGCCGTGCTTGGTGGCACACAATCACTGCATACCAACTCCATGGATGAAGTATTGGCTCTACCTAGTGAAAAAGCAGTGCAAATTGCATTGCGCACCCAACAGATTATCGCCTGTGAAACTGGAGTAACTAATACCATCGATACTTTAGCTGGTTCCTATTTTGTTGAGGCATTAACTAATAAGATGGAAGAAGAAGCTGAACGCTATTTTGCCAAGGTAGATGCACTGGGCGGAGTTCTAAAGGCAATCGATAAGGGCTTTTTCCAGCAAGAAATTGCAGACGCAGCATATGAATTCCAGCGCGCAGTTGATAGTAAGCGTCGGATTGTGGTTGGTGTCAACGATTATGTAGATGAAAATGAAATCATTGACATCGAATTATTGAAGATTGACCCACAAATTGAACTGGATCAAGTAGCCAGTGTTAAAAAGTTACGTCAGACTAGAGATAATATACGTGTAAATGAGACTCTAAGTACACTGAGACAACAAGCATCGAAAAATGATAATCTAATTCCTTATATCCTTGATTGCGTTAAGTGTTACGCGACAATGGGAGAAATAATTCAAGTATTCCGTGAAGAATTTGGAGAGTACAAAGAAAAACCATTATTCTAGAACTTAGTAATCCAGTGATGATACAATAAACTATTGCAAAGGAGGATTCGGAATGAGCAGTGATAAAAAGATACGCGTACTAGTTGCTAAACCTGGTTTGGACGGCCATGATCGTGGCGCCAGAGTTGTAGCTAGAGCTTTACGAGATGCTGGGATGGAGGTAATTTACAGTGGTTTACACCAAACACCAGAGCAGGTAGTAGAAGCTGCAATTCAAGAAGATGTGGATGTTGTGGGTTTGAGTATTCTTTCCGGGGCTCAACTAACGATCTTTCCTAGGATTAGAGAGTTATTAGATGCAAGTAATGCAACTGATATAATTCTGATGGGCGGAGGGACTATGCCCGAAGATGACATTAAAGCCTTAAAGGCAGCGGGCAGTGCTGCTGAGATATTTACCCCAGGTACTACAATAGATACCATTACAACCTGGATCAAACAATGTATTGCGAAAAGAGACAGCTAGAGAAGATTGTTTTATAAATAAAGCATGAGATATATTTGTATTTGGAAGAGCGCAGCAGGCTTGAACAATTTCGCCAGCATTCCTGGCGAAATTGTCTACTATTTTTATAAATTTCTTTCTTATGGGAGGTATTTGCCTATTAAAAATCGAAGAAAATAGATTCTAACATAATAATTATTATTATAAGGGGGCTAATTAGTTATGGAATTTCAAGAAGTTCTTTCTGGACGCCGAAGTATTCGCAAGTACAAGCAGGATCAAGTCGAGAAGGAAAAGATATTAGCTGTACTAGAAGCTGGTCGACTGGCCCCTTCCTGGAAAAACATGCAAGGATGGCAATATATCGTGGTTGAAGCTCCAGAGGTCAAGGCTAAAGTTATAGAAGCCTTCGAGGAGGACAATCCTGGTAAAAAGTGCATGGAACAAGCTCCTGTGCTAATTGTTATCTGTGGTAATCCTAATCAATCCGGGATAGAAGATGGTAAGGAGTATTATTTAGTTGATGCTGGGATTTCTTTTGAGCACGTAATATTAGCAGCACATAATTTGGGGTTAGGTACCTGTTTCATGGGCTTATTTAAAGAAGATATCTTGAAAAAGAATTTAAATATTCCAGATGGGTGGCGTCCAGTGGGAGTTACTCCGCTTGGCTATCCAGATCAAGAACCTAAACAAAGACCACGGAAGGCTTTAGAAGATATCGTATTTTCTGAGAGCTGGGGTCAGCCTTTGAATAAATAATCAAATATTTATCACCAAGGAGGGCTGTATTTAATGACTTCTCTGCCAAAAGAGGAATTATCCCAACGTAGAGCGCGTTTTCAGGAATTATTACAGGAAAACAAGATTGATGGAGCCCTGGTGGTAAATAACATCGATGTTTATTACTTTTGTGGAACAATGCAGAGTTCACATCTTTATATCCCGGCATCTGGTAAAGCGTTGTTGATGACTAGGAAAAGCTATGAAAGAGCATTACAAGATTCTGATTTAGAAGATATTGTGCGTCTCAATAGTATTAAAAATATTCCCGACTTAATAAAGTCTGCTGGGCATCAACAACCCCAAATCCTAGGTATGGAATTAGATGTGCTTCCCGTGAATAATTATCAACAGTACTCGCGGTTGTTTCCCTTAGCTTCGATAGTGGATGTTTCTACACTAATTAAACAACTTCGGTTGATTAAGTCTACTCATGAAATTGCTTTACTCAAAGAAACCGCAGATTTAATGACTCGGGTGCATCAGCAAGTACCATCAGTTATCAAAGAAGGGATGACTGAATTACAACTCGCTAGTGCAGTTGAGGCTATTGCGCGCAGAGAAGGCCATGAAGGCTTGGTTCGCATGCGCGCCTTTAATCAAGAGATTTATTATGGGCATATTTTAGCAGGTGCTAATGCTGCTCTATCCAGTTTCTTTGATGGCCCAACTGGCGGTCAAGGTTTATCTACCGCTTATCCTCATAGTGCTGGGAATAATCTTATCGAAAATAATCGACCCATTATCGTGGATTACTTAGGTGTTAAAAACGGTTATATCATTGATTTAACCAGGATATATTCAATTGGTGCTTTGCCAGAGCAATTACTTGCAGCTTTCGAAGGAACCCTTGCTATCCAGACTGAGGTCATTAATGCAGTTAAACCAGGGGTAGATTGTGGGTATCTTTATGAGTTAGCGGCTAATAAAGCACTCCAACTTGGTTATGGAGATAACTTTATGGGCTATCTCCCGAATCAAGCAAAATTTGTTGCTCATGGCGTTGGATTGGAACTAGATGAACTACCAGTCTTTGCAAAAGGAGCTAAGTCAATTTTGCAAGCAGGCATGGTGTTTTCTTTAGAGCCAAAATTTGTTTTTCCCGGATTAGGAGTAGTAGGAATCGAAAATACTTATGTTGTTACTGAACGGGGCTCAGAGCGTTTAACTACAATAGAAGATGCGATAGTAGTGTTATAACAATTCCGGCAGCTCTAATATTAATGATTACTAATTATTAGGGGGGATTTGTATGTTAACTTCAGAAGCTTATCGTGAGAGCATGAAAAAATATAATCCCAGAATATTTTTGGGAGGCAAACAGGTTAATCTCTTAGAAGATCCTACCACCCTGACAGTAATCAACGCCAATGCGAGAGTTTATGAACTTGGTGAAGACCCTAAATACGCCGAAATTATGAACGCAGACTCCCCGTATACCGGTGGTAAGGTTAGTCGTAACTTGCATATAGCTACCAGTACCTATGACCTCGAAAAAAGAATGGAAATGGCTCGCTTAACTAGTCAAATGCTGGGAACCTGTAATTACCGCTGTGTCGGTGGAGACGTTTTAAATGCCTTAGCTGGGGTAACTTGGGAAATGGATAAGGAGCTAGGTACTGACTATCACCAACGTCTGTTAAAGCATTTAAAGTACTTACAGGAAAATGATTTGGCCTGTAGTGGTGCAGTAACCGATGCTAAAGGTGAACGTACCAAACGGCCTAGTCAGCAGGACGACCCCGATGTTTATCTCCATGTCGTGGAGAAAAACCAAGATGGCATCATAGTAAGAGGTGCTAAAGTAAGTCAAAGTGGTGCTATCGGATCTCATGAAACCATTGTGATTCCTACCATGGGACTAAAACAAGGGGAAGAGCAATTCGCAGTAGCTTTTGCAGTTCCTAATGGAACTCCTGGCTTAACCTATATCTGTCAATATACTCCGTTTACTGCAGAGCGCGAATTAAATGATGCAAAGTATCTCAGTAATCCTAAATATGGTCAAAGAGAGACTTGTATTATGGTCTTTGACAATGTTTTTATCCCCTGGGAGAGAGTATTTCTCTGTGGCGAAACTAAATATTGTGGCAAATTAATTAGTCGCTTCGCCAAAACCCATCGGATGAACTGTGGTGGTGCTTGCAAGGTCGGGTTTATTGATTTAATCATTGGAGCCAGCGAAATGTTAGCAGAAGCTTCAGGGGTTAATAAAGTACCCCATATCGTAGATAAAATAACTGATATGATCCGGATTAGTGAAACTGCTCGCGCTTGTTCTGTAGCAGCAGCGTTAAAAGGAATCGAGGAACCCGTTGGCTCAGGTTTTTACCAACCTGATGACATTTTTGGTAATGCTGCTAAACTCACAATTGCAGACGGATTTTGGGATGCCATGAAATGGGCAGGGGACATCGGTGGAGGCTTAGCAGTTACTGTTCCTTCTGAAAGGGAACTTGAGAACCCTGAAACTGCTGAGTATGTACGGAAATTCATGAAAACCTCAGGACCAGTAGAAACTCGCTTAAGAATGGCAAAGTTTATCCAAAACTGGTGTGCTGGCTTACATGGTGCAGGTACCTGGCATGGTGCTGGTTCACCCATGGCTCAAAAAATGGCTCTCTATGCGCTTACTAATATGGAAGAAAAGAAAACCCTAGCGAAAGACTTAGCTGGACTGCAAGAGTAATTTCTGGTATGTTATATATATCCGCGCCGATGTCTCTAGGGGCATCGGCGTCTGATATGTGAGGAGACTAAATTGCAAAACATACGAAACTATTGGTGGACAAGTTATTTTTTGCACCCAATATCCTTGTGGACTATGGTGGTGATAAATTTTGGGGGTTCTGTCTATGGGTATTATTGGTATCGCCAGCAATTAGCCGAAACGGCTTGGTACTGGTGGCCTTTAATTCCAGACAGTCCTTTTTCGAGCACCTTAATGTTTATATCGATGATATTGCTACTACGTAATAAAACTTATACCGGCATCTTCCTTTGGGGAAACCTTTCTGCAATCAAATATGGCCTTTGGGCTGCAATAATTAATATTAACTACTGGCAGCTAACTAGTATTTTTACTTGGGAAAATTGGATGCTAACCCTTTCTCATATCGGTATGGCTGCAGAGGGGTTGCTCTTGCTTTTAATATTGCCCGTCCGGCGGCGGAACGTGATTTGGGTAGCGGTTTGGTTTGCCCTTAATGATGGGCTGGATTATTTAATCAATTTACACCCATATCTTTTTGATTCTAACCAATATACCCTAGCCTGGACATCAGTGATTAGTTTGAGTATCTGCTTAATCTTATTTAGTTGGAGATTAAGCAAAACTAATTAACTTATTACATATAGGCCATTATATTGTCGAATATAGAACTTCGTTTTAAACCTTAATTTTGCTAATTTTAATTTTGATAATTCTGGAGCCTAATACTTCCAGCACCTCAAAGCTGTAGCCGTCAAATTGTACTGCGTCAGCTTTCTGTGGTTGACGTCCTAAACGGGTGAAAATATAACCACCAATCGTGGTTATTCCTTCTTCATCAAGATTAATATCAAGTAGCTCCGAGATATACTCCAGTAACAACCGGCCATTAACTTCAAAATCTGTTTCGTTAAGCTTGGTAACAAGAGGTTTTTCGCGGTCGAATTCATCATAGATTTCACCTACCAGTTCTTCTACTAGGTCTTCTATGGTAACCAGTCCTGCAGTACCTCCAAACTCATCTGCTACGATGGCAATATGTGTGCGGTGGCTCCGCATTTTTTGGATCAAATGTGAGATTGGTACTCCTTCGGGGACAACTAAGATATCTCGCTTTAATTGCGATACATTGGTAATAGCCTGGTTATCGCTAATCCCCAGTAAATCACGGACATGAATCATCCCGATAACATTATCCTTTTCGTCATCACATAAGGGGTATCTTGTATAGCCGTATTGTTTTACAACACTTAAGACATCTTCTAAAGTATCTTGAATATACAGGCAAACCATGTCCTGCCTGGGAGCCATCACTTCGCCAGCAACCCGGTCGGAAAATTCAAAGACATTATCTAATAAGGTACTTTCCAGTTTATCCAAGTAACCATGACGTTCACTAGCATCAACTAACATCCGTAATTCTTCCTCAGTATGAGCCAAATCAGCTTCGTTTGCCGGTGCGATACCCCACAGCCGTAGGATAGCGTTAGCCAAGCCATTTAGTACATAAATTGCCGGGTAAAAGAGGCGGTAAAAACTCTTTAATAACCTGGCTGTGCCAATAGCTGTTTTCTCCGCCCTTTGAATAGCTAAAGACTTGGGGACTAATTCTCCCAAGACGATATGGAGAAAGGTGATTGTTAAAAAGGCAATTATTAAGGCAATTGTGTGGGTATAGACCGGTGGCCATCCAACTACTATTTTAGAAAACAGAGGTTGCAGTAGGGAGGCTATCGCTGGTTCGCCTAACCACCCAAGCCCAAGAGAAGCCAAGGTAATTCCCAACTGACAAGCCGAAAGATAAGCATCTAGCTTCGAAGTAACCTCCAGGGCAACTGTAGCACCTTTAGAGCCATGATCTGAGATTTCAGCTAAGCGTGTTTTGCGTACTTTTACTAAGGAAAATTCGGCCGCAACAAAAAAGCCATTAAGTAAAACTAAAAATAAAGCCAATATTATTTTAATTAGACTCCAAATAACGTTTTCTATGAGGATGCATCTCCTTTTAGCACTCATCATTATCATTATTATTTCTATAGAAAGTATTCCCTGAATCAAGCAAACAAAATATATCCCATGGAAAATCTGCAAAAATAACTCTTTGAAAAGTGCAAAATATCGATTAAGAATAAAGCAAAAAGTGAGAGGGGGGACAAAAGATCATGAAGCTATTATATTTGCTTTTAGCATTGATAGCAGGGGGAAGTGCAACCCTACAGGCTGGTGTAAATGGAGCACTTAGAACAAGTATTGGCAATCCGATTCTTGCTTCACTGATTAGTTTTCTCGTGGGAAGTACAGGAATAGCTATTGCATTTATACTGGTTGTCTTGACGGGTAATCAAACATTCCCATCACTTGAGTATTTTAAGCAAGTTCAGTGGTGGATGTGGACAGGGGGGTTGTTAGGTGCATTTTTTGTATTTGTGACAATTATTGCGCCACCCAAAATCGGCTATGCCAATTTGTTTTGTCTCGCCATTGCAGGGCAAATAATTCTAGCTATCTTGTTTGACCATTTTGGTGCTTTTGGTAACACAGTTAATGTGTTTAATCTCTACAAGGCTATCGGTGTGTTGCTAT
The DNA here is from genome assembly GCA_964551785.1 of uncultured Eubacteriales bacterium. Lineage (GTDB taxonomy): Bacteria > Bacillota > Carboxydocellales > JAJZTU01 > CAZKEO01. Next base: position 15,044 of record CAZKEO010000006.1, read on the forward strand.
TGATTGCTGGAGTTTATATTATTCAAACCAACTAATGCTACGAAAAGCAGCTAATATTACAGAAAACCAAGCTTGGCAGCCTTTAACTAGACTGCCGGTTATTTTTTTAGTGATAATGTGTTAAAATACCATCAGGTCCTAAATACCAAATTAGAGCAAAGATATCACAATAATTTTAAAAATATTATCTAGATGTCCATTAAAAGATGCCGTTAAATTAGGAAAACGCTATTGGAGAGATGTTATATAATTCGGAGGGGGTGTTAAGATTGGCTGAGATTATTACTAAAACAAAATCTTGTTGAACTCCAGAAGAATCCGCTCGTGCTGCGGATATTAACTCATGCCCTGTTTGTGACAAACCTGGTGTGACGGTTCACAACGTAACTGTTAGGCACTTGACCAAGGTTGATTTAGTTGAAAGCGTGGGTGCTGACGACTACCATATATGTATGACTGACGATTGTGATGTAGTATATTTTAAGCCAGGCAACGTTT
>CAZKEO010000007.1:0-15146 GCA_964551785.1 uncultured Eubacteriales bacterium
AATACTGCTATGGGCAAAATAATATAACTAACTACTGTTATGCCTGAGATTACTTGTTTTTTAAATCTCTCAAGCTCTCCAGTCGCCATTTCCCTAGCAAGGATGGGAAAGAGCACAGTCGCTATTGATGAGGCAAACATGCCCAAAGCTAGGGCATTTATCAGGTCAGCAAAATTTAAAGCGGCGATACTCCCTTCTTCGAGACCGGAGGCTAAAATTCGGTTGGTTATTATCGTAATCTGAGTTATCACTGAACTTAATAGCACAGGCACTGATAAGAGTATAATTTTTTTTACACCCGGGTCCTGGAGATTTAAAGTATAGCTGAAACGGAAACCAAACTTAAAATAATTTGGCAGCAAAAATAACAATTGACTTGCTACAGCCAATAGCGTTCCCCAGGCTAGCCCATCAATCCCATAGTATTTACCAAGGGTAAAGACAGAAATAATCATGATTAGGTTATAAGGAATGCCGATTAGGGCAGGTACAGTAAACGATGAAAAGGTGTTTAGCAAACCGCTGACAATTCCAGTTAGTACCCAAAAAATAATTAAGGGAAACATTATTCTGGATAGCCTTACCGCTAGAGTAAGCATCTCAGGTTCAAACCCAGGAGCTAATAAGCTGACTACCCAGGGGAGCACCAGCATCCCGATAGCAGTGAAGGAAATACTGATTAATAACACCAAATTAAACAGACTATTGACCATAGCAAATGCTGACTTTTTTCCTGATTTAGTCATTATCTCCGTAAAGACCGGTATCACTGTAGTCTGCATGGCATTTTGAAATCCTGAAAACATCATCATCGGTACTGTAGCTGCTACCAAATACGCATCAGTCAACTTACTGGCTCCAAATACTGCTGCAATCACAGCTTCTCGCAAGAAACCCAGTCCTTTGCTAGCAATATTAGCTAGCATTACCTTGCTAACTGATTTAGCAGCTATCTTCCCTTCCTGCATCAAGCTGACGTCCTTTCTAAAAGCAGCACCTAGGTACTAATAATTTTTTCGCGTCCTTCGCGGACGTTTTTGGTAGCATTACGGGTATCCACCACTAATTGGGCACATGCGACAACCCAATTATAGTCGAGTAAGGAATGGTCAGTAATAATCAGAATACAATCAGCTCCACCCAGGACATCCTGGTTTAACGTCAGGCTACTCAACTCAACAGGATTAGGTCCTTCCAAGACCAGTGACGGAATGTACGGGTCGTAGTAACTGACTTCTGCTCCTCTCCTGTGCAGTAAAGAAATAATTTTCAGAGCGGGAGATTCCCGCACGTCGTCAATATCTTTTTTATAGGCAACTCCTAAAACTAGTATTTTGGAACCATTGATACATTTGTATTGTTTATTTAAAGCTTCAACTACTTTGTTAATTACATAATAAGAAACCTGCAGGTTAATCTGACTTGATAGTTCAATCAACCTGGTGTCAAAATCATATTCACGCGCTTTCCACACCAAGTAATTCGGGTCAACGGGGATACAATGTCCGCCAACTCCCGGCCCTGGATAAAAGGTTTGAATACCGAAAGGCTTAGTGGCAGCAGCCTCCACTACCTCCCAGACACTGATGCCCATCCGATCACATAGCATCATAATTTCGTTTACCAGAGCAATGTTTACCGCTCGGTAGGTATTTTCAAAAACCTTCGTCATCTCTGCCACAGCAGGAGAGGATACCGAAATTACTTTACTAATTGATTGCTGGTAAAATTGACAAGCGAGCTCAACACAGTCAGAAGTTACACCGCCCACTACCTTGGCGGTATTTTGTGTATGATATTGCAAGTTTCCCGGGTCAACCCTTTCCGGTGAATAGGCAAGGAAGAAATCCTTGCCTACTTTTAGCCCACGAGCTTGTAATTTAGGCAAAATAACACCTTCTGTAGTGCCAGGGTAAGTAGTACTTTCTAGAGTTATCAACTGGCCTGGTCGCAAATATTTACTAATCTCCTCAGTGGTAGAATTAATATGGGAGATATCTGGATCCTTTGTTACAGTCAGCGGTGTAGGGACACAGATGATAATTACATCAGCCTCTGCCAATACGGAATACTGCTCTGTAGCAGAGAGTTTTCCGGCTAGTATCAATTTTTTTATATCTTCCTCTTTTACATCCAGAATGTAATTCTGACCTTGATTAATCATTTGAACTCTTTCACTGTTACAGTCAATTCCAGTGACTTGATAATTCACCTTGGCTAGTTCAACCGCTAAGGGAAGACCAACGTAACCCAAACCAATCACCGCTACTTTTGCCTGATGTGTGAGAATCTTTTGTTCAAGCTTTGTTTTGATTTCGCCCATGTTTGATCCCCCATTACTTGATAAGTATAATTAATGCCTCTAAGCGTGCAAAGGAATGCCTTTCGCGCTCTTGATAGACCTGTTTTGCTGGATGGAAAATGCTTTCACCCTATACTATTCTTGCAGTATTTCATATGTGAAGGAGATTAATGGCCCATTACTTGCTTCAGAATATCGAGAGCCTCAATTGCAGACGAAGGAAAGGAGGTATCCTTCCTAGTAATTAAATCTTCTACGAGTACACTAACTTCATGGCGGGTTTGAGTTATATAGATACGCTTATGTTTAGTTACCATAGCACCTTCTTCGGTAGTGAATAATTCTTCACTTAGCTTTTCGCCCGGGCGAGTTCCAGTGAAAACAATTTTTATGTTTTCCTTTTGTCCAGATATATCTATCAAAGCTTTAGCCAAGTCCAATATTTTAACAGGTTCACCCATATCCAGCACAAAGGTTTCTCCACCTGCCGCCATAGAACCCGCTATAATCACCAATTGCACTGCTTCAGGAATAGTCATAAAATAGCGGAACATCTCAGGGTGGGTAACAGTTACCGGCCCACCGGCAGCTATTTGCCGCTTGAAAAGAGGCAAGACACTACCACGACTACCTAGAACATTTCCAAAACGCACTACTACGTACTTGGTAGGGCTCAACTCGTTCATCCTATTAACTATTAGTTCTGCTAATTTCTTGCTTGCTCCCATCACACTAACCGGGTTTACTGCTTTATCTGTAGAAATGAAGACAAAGACCCTAGTACCAACCAATTCAGCAGCTCTGGTGACATTACGTGTTCCCAGCACATTATTCTGAAAAGCCTCCTCGGGAACCTCTTCCATTAAGGGGACATGCTTATGAGCAGCAGCATGGAACACAACCTCTGGCCGATGTTTGTAAAATACTGCCTCCATCCGCTGGAAGTCTCGGACATCTCCAATTTCTGCAGCAACAGGAACATCAGGGTAGTTTTTCGCTAATTCCTGGTGCAGGTCATAAATACTGTTCTCGCCATGTCCTAAGATTACTAATAGTTGTGGATTAAATTCCAAAACCTGTCGACATAGTTCTGAGCCAATAGAGCCCCCTGCCCCAGTAACTAAAACTACTTTCCTAAATAAATATGAAGCAATCTCCTCTAAATCCACATGGACAGGCTCTCTTTGCAGCAAATCCTCCACTTGAATATCCCGAATTTGGTCAGGAGGTAGCTGCCCTTTAAGCAGCTTGACAACACCAGGTACAATTTTTAGCCGGGCAGGAGTTTTTCGGCATAAAGAAATCAATTCCCTGATAGTTTCCGGAGAAGCGGAAGGAATAGCAATAACTATTTCTTCAATCGCATATTCCTGGCTAATTCGGGGAATATCCTGTCTAGAACCTAAGATAGGAATATTATAGAGCCGCAGCCCCCGTTTAGCAGGATTATCATCAATAAACCCCATCGGCTGCAGCCCTAACTTGTTATACAGCAGAGTTTTAGCAACCAAAGCTCCCGCATCACCCGCACCGATGATTAAAGCGGGTTTTAATCTATTGCCTTCCATCCTTTGATAGCTTATTTCTTGGAGTAGCAGCCTACCCATTCGGGAGCTTCCAATAAAAAATAGGACCGTAATCCACAGCTCCACCCAAACATTCCAGGGTAAGGGAAAGCTATTGATTAATCGATAACTTAGCGCATAAATTAAGCTGCCACCTGTAACCGCCTTGAGGATTGACAGCATTTCGCCTATCCCTACATACTGCCACATTCGTTTATACAGACCTCCGACATAGAAGCAGCTCACGAACACCATGGTATTTATTATTAGTGTCATAAATTGACTAAAATTGCCACTCCAGTCGCTAAGTAGCTGGCTGCTATCATGGTTCCAAAAGACAAATAAGATAGCACAGTTTACCAACACACAATCCATCAGGATAAATAAAATCGGTTTCAACCTGGATGTCATAGTTTTTCTCCCTTTTTACAGCGGATGAGTAAAGACTATTCACCATATACTATTCCTCCAATATTTTATGTGTGAGGTTGAATAAAAGTAAAAATCCTCATCAGCATCACGATATAAGTTCCTGGACTACAAAAAGAGCGTCCGGTAAGCCAGACGCTCTCTTTTTAAATATTTATAGACATGATATAATAGTCAGGTTTATCTTGCCTTCTTATATTAACACTAGGTAAATATAGGCTGTCGACATGATAATTGACATAATCATCAGGGGGAAGGCTACCTTGGTAAATGCCCAGAAAGAAATAGTAACTCCATTTTTTTCGGCCAGACCGGCAACAATAACATTGGCGGATGCCCCAATCAAGGTGCCATTTCCACCCAAGCAAGCTCCCAAGGCTAGCGACCACCAAATCGGCTCTAGGTTGGTTATCCCGCCAATTTGACCTATTGTCTTAATCAAGGGAATCATCGTTGCTACAAACGGAATATTATCTAGCACTGCCGAGGCAATACCTGACAACCAAAGCACTAACATCGAGGTCGCAAACAATTCTCCTCCAGTTAGTTTTAAGGATTCTTCGGCAATAAAATTAATAATCCCGACTTTTTCGATCCCACCAACCAAAATAAACAAACCAGCAAAAAAGAACAAACTGGGCCATTCCACACTTGAGAGGATAGCCTCTGGTTCTTCTTGGGCGATAATCATCAGCAGCATGGCTCCTGATAACGCTACCACTGAAGAATCCCAGTGTAAAACTCGGTGAAAGACAAAACCTAGAATAGTCAACGCCAAAACAAACAAACTTTTTTTCATTAGAGCATAATCTTTGATCTCATCTAAGGGGTTAAATGCATTGAGCTTGGCCGCCAAATCAGGTCGATAGGTCAGCTCATTGCGGTAGAGCCAATATAAGACACCGATGGTTACTAGCAAAATAAGAAAAGAGATGGGAGCCAAATTAATTATAAAGTCCATAAAGCTTAACTCAGGTACAGCACTACCGATCATAATATTGGGTGGATCACCGATTAGGGTTGCCGTACCTCCAATATTAGAGGCCAAAACTTCCGTGATTAAAAAAGGTATGGGGTTAAGCTTTAAAACGTTAACTATAGAAAAGGTGACTGGTACAATCAAAAGCACCGTGGTTACATTGTCCAGTAGCGCAGATAAACATGCTGTAATCAGCGCCATAGAAGCTAGTATCTTTAAGGGCTTCCCCTCCGCCCATTGGGCAGCCTTAATGGCTAGGTATTCAAAAACACCAGTCCTGCGAGTGATTCCGACAATAATCATCATCCCGATTAATAAACCGATAGTATTTAATTCTAGAGCTTTTTTAGCTTCTTCGAAATTCAAGATGCCCAATAAAAGCATCAATAACGCTCCGGATAGGGCGGCAGTACTCCGATGAATTTTCTCTGAGATAATTAGGGCGTAGGTAGCGATAAAGATGACTGACGCAATGATTAGTTGAACATTCGGTTCCATAACGTACTCCTTTGTTAACCAAAATTCTATTCGCAGTATAACAAGTTTAGCTAAATATTTCAATAAGTATCTGTTATGTAATTTTTTATATTGTATTTTCAAATTTAAAGAAAAACGAGATACATCGCTGAAATAGTTGGGAAATAATCCATTGTTATTTTATAGAAATTATGGTAAAGTTATTCGATAAATTAGAAACAGGAGGTGCTGGCCTATAAAATACCAGCTATTGATAAGGATTACTAAATGTGATTTTTTATAAGATTAAGGGAGGAGATTTTGTGGAATCATTATTTTTGGCCGCACCCATTACGGGAATCTTAGCACTCATTTTTGCCTATATTTTAGCCGCAAGAGTTAGCCGCGCTGAACCTGGCAATGCCAAAATGCAGGAAATAGCTGCTGCTATTCACGAAGGGGCAATGGCCTTCCTGTACCGTGAATACCGAACTTTAGCAGTATTTATTGTGGTAGTTTTTGCGATTCTTACTTTTGCGATTAATATTCAGACTGCCTTGGCATTTTTATCAGGGGCCATTTGCTCTATTTTATCTGGTTATTTTGGCATGCAAGTAGCCACCAAGGCCAATGTGCGGACAGCTAATGCTGCCCGGATAAGCCAAAACAAAGCTTTAGGGATTGCCTTTTCAGGTGGAGCAGTGATGGGTATGTCAGTCGTAGGCTTAGGTTTACTGGGCTTAGGAGTTATGTACTACATATTTAATGATCCTATTATTATTAACGGTTTTGGGCTAGGGGCTAGTTCAATTGCCCTCTTTGCTCGTGTGGGCGGTGGTATCTATACCAAAGCTGCTGACGTTGGAGCTGACTTAGTTGGTAAAATCGAAGCTGGCATCCCGGAAGATGATCCCCGTAACCCGGCAGTTATTGCTGACAACGTTGGTGATAACGTGGGTGACGTGGCTGGCATGGGGGCCGACCTGTTCGAATCGTATGTTGGAGCCATTATTGCGGCTATGACCATCGGTGTTGTCAGTTTCGGGCTGAAGGGTATCTTAGTGGCCTTTTTATTAGCTGCGGCCGGAACAATTGCTTCTATCATCGGAACCTTTTTTGTGCGCACTGGTGAGGACTCCAGTCCCCAAAAAGCCTTAAAGAATGGAACTTATGTTTCAGGTATCTTAACAGTTATTGCTTCCTACTATATTACTACCCTGCTGCTTGGTGACATTGGTCTCTTCTATGCGATTGTAGCTGGCTTACTAGCTGGTATCTTGATTGGCCAGATTACTGAATATTATACATCCACAGATTACAAACCTGTCCAAGGAATTGCCAAGGCGTCGCAAACGGGTCCTGCTACAAATATTATCAGCGGACTAGGTGTTGGCATGAAGAGTACCGCCTTACCCACGGTTGTCATCGCGGCTGCCATCTTAGTTGCTTATCATTATGCTGGGCTTTATGGAATTGCCTTATCGGCTATTGGTATGCTGGCTACTACTGGTATGACTGTTGCGATTGATGCCTATGGACCTATTGCCGACAATGCGGGTGGTATTGCTGAAATGGCTGGTTTAGACAAAAGTGTCCGGAAAATTACGGACAGTCTCGATGCTGTAGGAAATACTACTGCTGCAATCGGCAAAGGCTTTGCCATTGGTTCTGCTGCCTTAACTGCTTTAGCCTTGTTCTCAGCTTACACCGGTGCTACTGGTTTAGAAAAGTCCGGAATTAACATGATGGACGCTCGGGTTATTGTCGGCCTCTTCCTGGGTGGTGCACTACCCATGCTGTTCTCAGCGATGACTATGGAAGCTGTCGGCAGAGCTGCTTTTTCTATGATTGAAGAAGTCCGTCGTCAATTCAAGGAAATCCCTGGATTAATGGAAGGGACCGGTAAACCGGACTACCGTAAATGTGTTGATATCAGTACAGCTGCTGCCCTCAGTGAAATGATTATTCCTGGTTTGCTGGCGGTTGTGGCCCCTGTCCTGGTTGGTTTTGTCTTAGGAAAAGAAGCTCTCGGTGGTTTATTAGCAGGAGCCCTGGTTACTGGTGTGTTAATGGCGATCATGATGGCCAATGCCGGTGGGGCTTGGGATAATGCCAAGAAGTACATTGAAGGTGGTCAGCATGGCGGAAAAGGTACTCTCACTCATGCTGCTGCTGTTGTTGGCGACACTGTAGGTGACCCTTTCAAGGATACCTCAGGACCCTCAATGAATATCCTGATTAAATTAATGACCATTGTAGCTTTAGTTTTTGCGCCATTGTTCAGCTAAAAATAGTTAAAACTACATTAGGTTTAGAGCCCATTAACTCTCCAGGTTAATGGGCTCTTTTATTTTATTTCCGGATATTTTGTTTCTTTTTGCAAAAAATAATAAATAGCTAACCTATAACTATATAAACAAACAAGATACTTAGCGAAAGGGGATATTATGGATAATCTTATGTTTTGTTATCAATGTGAACAAACTGCTGGTTCCAAGGGGTGTGTTAAGGTTGGGGTTTGTAGCAAAGAGCCTGACTTTGCTAATCTACAAGACCTTTTGATTCATCTGTTAAAAGGGATTGGCTATTATGGCCAAAAGGCGCTAGAAAAAGGAATAAAAATCCCTAGTGAGACTAGTAAATTTGTAGTGGATAGTATGTTTGCCACGCTAACCAATGTAAATTTTGATGAAAGTAGATTTGTGGAATACATCAAAAAAGCTGATCAAATTAAGGAAGATTTAAAGCAAATGGTTGGAGCTGTTGCGGATGTGCCCGAAGCTGCCCAACACAGAGCAACTGGTAACAAAGCCGACATGCTCAAAAATATTGAGCATGTCGGGATAATGGCTGATAAAGATTTAGATATGGATATTCGTTCTTTACGAGAATTGCTAATTTACGGATTCAAAGGCATGGCAGCCTATGCTCATCATGCCTACATCTTGGGTAAATTCGATGAAGAGGTAAATAACTTTTTTTATAAGGGACTGGCGGCTACTATAGATAATAACTTAACAGTTACCGATTTGTTTAACTTGAACATGGAATTAGGAAAAACCAACTTGAAATGTATGGCCTTATTAGATGCCGCGAATACCGCGGCTTATGGCAACCCCACACCAACCGAAGTGCTAGTGACCAGAAAAAAAGGTCCCTTTATCATAGTCTCCGGTCATGATTTAAAAGACCTGAAAATGCTATTAGAACAAACTGAAGGAAAAGGGATAAATATCTATACTCATGGAGAAATGTTACCTGCTCATGGGTATCCCGAACTGAAGAAACATCAACATCTTGTCGGAAACTTCGGAGATTCCTGGCAAAAACAACAAAATGAATTTGATAATATTCCCGGGTGTATCTTAATGACCACCAACTGTCTAATGAAACCACGGGATAGTTATAAGGATAGGCTTTTTACAACCAGTATAGTTGCCTTTCCTGGTACCCCGCATATTGCCGAAGTAAACGGCAAAATCGACTTTACCCCAATTATCGAAAAAGCTTTGGCTCTTGGGGGATTCCCGGAGGATGAAGCAGCAAAGAAAATCCTTGTTGGGTTCGGACATGCAGCAGTATTAAGCCATGCCGGAACAATAGTCGAAGCTGTCAAAAGCGGCGCAATTAAGCACTTTTTCTTAATAGGCGGCTGTGACGGGGCTAGACCTGGCCGCAACTATTATACTGAGTTCGCTGAAAAGACTCCCAAAGATACCGTAATTTTAACCTTAGCCTGTGGCAAATACCGTTTTAATAAAACTGACTTTGGTACTGTGGCTGGGCTTCCCAGACTGCTAGATATCGGCCAGTGTAATGACTCCTACTCAGCTATTCAGATCGCTCTCGCCTTGGCAAACGCCTTTAACTGTGGAGTAAATGATTTGCCACTTTCCTTCATTCTATCCTGGTATGAGCAAAAGGCAGTGGCCATATTGTTAACTTTATTATCACTAGACATTAAGAACATTTATCTCGGCCCAAGCTTACCAGCTTTTATTACTCCGAATATCTTGCAAGTGTTAGTGGATAAATTCCAGATAACTCCTATTTCAACTCCGGAAAAGGACTTGCAAACAATTTTAGGCTAAATATAACAGATTAACCTCGTAATTATCGTTGCGAGGTTAATCTGTTGTGGTCATAAGCTTGACTTTCCACTTAGTTATATAGTACCATTATAAAAGTTAAAGGGGAGTAGCCAGCGAGTATTCGCTTATATAGAGTCAACATACCGGTGGTGCTTGCCACCTGGCTCTATACTCGGTTTTATCTGAGAGGTGAGACTTTTAACATGCATGATATTTATTTACCATGCATGTTAAGAGTCTTTTTGTTTTATGCTAACTCTACATATAAAAAATCTAAAAGAAAAGGGTGAGAACATGACAGCATTTTTAGCAGCAGTTTTCATGGTCACAATTGCCGAAATGGGTGACAAAACTCAACTCCTAGCGATGGCCTTTGCTACTCGTTTCAAGGCAAAAGATGTCTTAATTGGTGTTTTCCTAGCCACAATCCTTAATCACGCCATGGCAGTAGCTATCGGAGAACTACTTACCACTAAAATTCCCCTCTCCTACATCCAGGTGGCCGCCGCACTTTCCTTTATTCTTTTTGGTTTATGGACACTACGAGGAGACAAGCTGGAAGGCGAAGATCAGAAAACAACTCGATTCGGTCCAATTGGTACGGTGGCAGTAGCCTTTTTTATAGCTGAACTCGGGGACAAGACTCAGCTTGCCACCATTGCTCTAGCAGCTAAGTACCATGCGCCAGTCATGATATTGATGGGTACCACACTGGGTATGTTGATAGCTGATGCCCTAGGAATTTGGGTAGGAGTTCTGATGGGCAAAAAAATACCCGAGACGCTTGTCAAAACGATCTCGGCTGGTATTTTCATCTTTTTTGGTGTCTTGGGACTTTATGGCAGTTTGCCAAAAGTATATATTACCCCTTGGACCATCGTGGCTTTTTGTTTGGCACTCGGTGTAGCAATATATGGAGCAGTTAGACTGTCCTATGGTAGTCAAGCAGTTCTAAAGAATTCTTAAAAGACAACCTTATTTGATCAAATATGGAGGTGCTAGAATTGCCATTTAAAAAAGCGGCTTTATGGACTGTGTTCTGGTTTCTCGTAGCCACAAGTTTTGCTGGCGGGGTTTATTATGTACAAGGCCAAGTCAAGGCCATGGAATTTTTTGCAGGTTATCTCATTGAATTATCCCTTAGTATTGACAACCTCTTCCTTTTTCTAATGTTATTTAGTCAATACAGGATTGATTGTGAATACCAGCGCCGGATTCTGAACTGGGGTATTGCCGGTGCGATCATTATGAGACTTATCTTCATATTGCTTGGTATTGAATTAGTTGAGAACTATCACTGGATCCTCTATATCTTCGGTGCTCTCTTAATCATCACTGGCTATAAAATGGCCTTTAGCAAAGAAGCTGATGCCTGCATGAGTGAAAACTGGGCTGTCAAATTGTTAAAGAAATTTATACCTGTAACCCATACCCACCATCAGGAAAAGTTCTTCGTAAGGCTCAATGGAGTGCTTCACGCTACACCACTCTTTGTAGTTCTACTACTAATTGAAAGCACCGATTTGCTTTTTGCCTTTGACTCCATCCCGGCAGTTTTTGCGGTGACAACAGACCCATTTATCGTCTATAGCTCGAATATCTTAGCCATTCTTGGCCTGAGAACACTCTATTTCTTCCTGGAGCGGGTCCAAAGAGCCTTTGTCTATGTCAAGTATGGAGTAGCTCTGCTACTAGCGGTCACAGGTGTCAAAATGCTCCTAACCTATTGGGCCATCAAAGTCCCCGTTCCGATGGCTCTAGGAATAATTGCTGTAATCTTGGTGGGCAGTGTGATTGTCTCCATCTTGTTTGGCAAAAAAGAGCCTACCCTGATTTCTTGTGTAGATAATGGAGAAGGTAAAGCTGAAGTCCAGAGATTAAATTAAAGGAATAATTAGCAAACCCACTGTGCTAACCTATGACAGTGGGTTTGCTGTTTCTCATCCTGTTTATTTCCCTTGAAATATCGGTTTGCGTTTTTCAAAGAAGGCAGTTATTCCCTCAACATAATCAACAGTTAAAACCACCGTCAGGGGTTAAACCAATACTAGTATAAGACTGCTTGGACTTAGCAGTATCCGCCGCAATCCGCAAATCACAGGCTAGCGCGCCAGACTAAAGCCAGCCCCACCCAGCGAACCATTAATTGAGGCAATTACTGGTTTGGGGATAAGGCGTAAGTCCAGGATAAGTCGATGGCCTTTGCAGTTCGCCTATAATTTAAGTCTACTTACCAACCGGACAAGTACTGTAACACTTAAAACAAAAGTATTGTAAACCAATAAAACTAGCCTGATACAAACGCCAATAGTGTTCATCACCAAGCATTTTCTTTTGCTCGTCAGGAGAACTGTTACCAAATTTGCTCCAAAACCGGATATTTGCTCCTAAACCATACGGCTGGGAATTTTTTAGGCATTTGAATACATCAGTCTTACCTTCCTCATCTAAAGCCCCAGCCGGACAGTTCTGTACGCAAAGATTACACTGACTGCAAAGGTCTTCCGTTACTTGTGCATCAGAAGGGAAATCTAGGTCACAGAGGATTGCCGTATAAATTACCCTGGTACCCAGCTTGGGGTGAATTACCAGGTTATGTCGCCCAAATTTCCCTAACCCTGCCGCCACTGCTGCGTGGCGCAGAGATACCTCCCCCACCGTACCCGTTGTTTTCAAACTCATGTCTAATGGGTATGAGACCGGAACTGTCATAGCTTTGGCTGAATATTCCCGTTCTAGGAACCTAGCCAGCTTATAATTACAAGAGCGAGAGAATTCCATGATATCCAGTCTGCCGTTCATCGCAATCTGCATATTAGGACTTTCACAAGTAGACAGCTCTTTATAGGCCAGAACTACCATGGACTTTGCCTGGGGGAAGATAGTTTCCATACTGGGGGACTTAGGGCTGTGATAATCAGCAAGATTGGCAAAGCCTACAGCATCAACACCCATCCCTAAAACAAACTCTCTAATTTTTTCTTTCATCTTAATTAACCTCCGTTCTTTGCTTTTTATTCATATTAGCCGGTCTGTCTATAGTGAATTGACTATTGTTACCTTTCAGCTAGTTTGTATCTTCTTTTTAATTGCTCAACTTAGGATGGCTGTTTTGTAATCTCTGATAAATCCTGCACCATCTCATCAAATACGGCAATATTCTTAGTGATTCGATAACACTGGACATATCCTTGATATCGACAAAATGCTTTTCTAGATAAATTGGCAACCTGATCATGATCAACGCCAGAACTCTCCAAAACTTCAGCGAAAATCGCAATAAGACCCTCAAAGGCCTGGGCATATACCTCTGCCAACTCTGGTTGAACGAAGGCAATCTCTACTCCCAGCACACCTATTGGACAACCGTAATGACGTCCCCTTTGAGCTGCTGTTTTCATATCTACAGCTAAAGTGGAAATAAATTCTACCCAGTTTTTGCCCAGGGCAGACTGCCTTAGCCATTGTCCCAATCGATTTGAGTAATAATCAGCCACTTTAACTGCTAGCTCTTTTTTACTTCCAAAATGAAAATAAAAGGAGCCTTTTGGTATTTCAGCCCCAGCAATAATCTCATTAATGCCAGTAGCATTATATCCTTTCTCTAAAAATAAACGTGCAGCAATTTTGATAATTCTTTCCTTAGTCTGGTTTCCTTTTTGGGTTTCCAATTGTATCACCTAATCCAATTATTATATTAATAAAATTATAGACCGGTCTGTCTGTTTTGTAAAGGTTTAAAACTTTTTAGTTCCAACAGCTTGGCCATTTCCTGAGCAGGCATCGGCTTCCAGAATAAAAAACCCTGCATTTTATTGCATCGTTTCGTCTGTAGAAAATCTCTCTGTTCGATAGTTTCAACACCTTCAGCAATAACTTTTAGATTGAGGTTTTTGGCTAATCCGATTACCGAACTGATAATAGCTTCATCATCGGGATTCCCAGGTACATCACTCACAAAAGATCGGTCAATTTTTAGGGTATCAATCGGTAGTTTTTTTAAGTAGCTCAAGGAAGAATAACCTGTACCAAAATCATCTATCGAAATACTAATTCCCATAGCCTTTAATTCATTTAAGACTTTAATAGTTAAGTCAATATCTTGCATTGCCACACTTTCCGTGATTTCTAGCCCTAACCAACAAGGCTCCAAAGCAGTCTCTTCTAATATCTGTGCAATTCTACTCACAAAACCTGCCTGACTGAATTGACAGGTCGAAATATTAACTGTAATTCTAATCGGAGTGTAACCGGCATCTTGCCAGGCCTTACTATGGGCACATGCAGTTCTCAATATCCAATCTCCCAGTGGGAAAATTAAACCCGTTTCCTCCGCTAAGGGAATGAATTGTCCTGGAGAGATCATACCCAGTTCAGGATGACACCAACGCACTAAGGCCTCCGCACCGAAAATTTGATTGTTAGGTATATCAATTAAAGGCTGAAAATATACAGTAAAATCATTTTCTCGCAAAGAACGGCGCATTTTATTTTCTAAATTCAAGCGTTCCGTAATTTTTTTGTTCATCTGTGGGGTAAAAAATTGATAGGTGTTTTTCCCTGCTTCTTTAGCACGATACATAGCTGTATCAGCGTGCTTCATTAAAGTTTCTGCATCTTCTCCATCATTGGGAAAAACAGCTATCCCTATACTGGCAGTCATTGTATATTCCTGATCCTCGAAAATCCATGGTAGTTGCAAAACGGCTAAAACCTTCCGGGCAACAACTGCTGCATCTTCTCCTTTTAAACGTGGTAATAAAACGGTAAATTCATCCCCACCCAAACGTGAGATAGTGTCATATTCAAACAAGCACTTTGTCAATCTTTGGGCAACACCTTTGAGGAGTTTATCCCCAACAGGGTGTCCAAAGATATCATTGATTAATTTGAATTGGTCTAAGTCCAAAAACATTACCGCTAATTCTTCCTGTTTTTGTTTAGCTTGGGCTAAGGCTAGATTCAAGTGGTCAATAAATAATATCCGGTTAGGCAATTCTGTTAGGTGATCATGGTGGGCCTGATATTCAATTTGGTTTAACATATTGCGCCCCTCATTAAGTAAACTCATCTTTTGGAGGGCTATACTGACCTGGCTAGCTGCCGACTCTAAAAAGTTAATCTCCTCAGCTTGCCAATGTCGACGATAGGCAAACTGATTAAAGGTTAACATATAGCAGCCTCTAGCATGAAAGGCAAAAGGATACCATAAAATACTCTGCAGGCCTAAGCGGTGATGGATCAATTGCTCCAACTTATCTTGGATTAATAAAGTACTAATATTATCAACATGGCTTTCTACATAGCTCCGCTGATTCATCCAA
>CAZKEO010000008.1:0-14177 GCA_964551785.1 uncultured Eubacteriales bacterium
GAGTGGCCGTCCATGGCCACCGCCAGGGCGACCAGCGTCCTGCTGGCAATTTTCTGGCATACCTGCGCTAAGAACTGCTACTGCCATCCACGAAATCGCTCTGCCACCGCAGGTAGCACTCGACCTAGGTCGCGCTTAGGGGTCGGAGACGGAGACGGAGACGGAGACGGAGAAGGTGATGGAGTGGGACGGAATGACCGTGGAGCTTGAGCCGAAGCGCAAGCCAGCTGCATGGCACGAACGACTGGGGTTAACTTGTATGTTGCAGAAATATTTTCGCTGGCGGATGGGTAACTGGCAGTGTTAGGTGGTCTTATATAACTGCGAGTTCCGCCCAGAGCTCTTCAAAGCACTGCTGCCTCACTCCAAGACCTGCCCCGACAAATCTGGCACGCCTACCCCCGGGTTTTGGGCCCAGGGACGATGGCGATGTGGGAAAAGGTGTGCATATGTGGAGGCCGGCATTGGGCAAGCATGAGCGGCCAACAGGGTAAGCTGAGGATCGAGTTGGATGAGAGCCCACGTCACTCTGCGAAACCGATATATCGTCATCCACTACCGCCTAATCGTAGCATAGCATATGCTCAGCCCCTGTGGGCCGCTAACCCCAAGCCGGCTGGAGCATCGCACGCCTTTCCCACTCGCCATCGTCCCGGAGACAAATGACCCCAAACCATTGCCAGGACCCTGCCACATTTGGTATAATAAACCGATTTAGAGATTGATAGGAGGTACCACTGCAATGAATGGAAAGATACGGGTCCGGTTTGCACCTAGTCCCACTGGACCATTACATATTGGGGGAGCGCGTTCGGCGTTGTTTAACTGGTTGTTGGCCCGCAAAAACGGCGGAGAGCTGATTGTAAGAATTGAAGATACGGATCTAGAACGTTCCAGCCGGGAGTCAGAGGAAAATATCCTCGCTTCCATGCGCTGGTTGGGTCTGGATTGGGATGAGGGAATCGCAGTAGGTGGGGAACGTGGTCCCTATCGCCAGACCGAGCGCCTGGACCTCTACCAGCAAGCGGTAGACAAGCTGATGGCTGAAGGGAAGGCTTATCACTGCTATTGCACCGAAGCAGAATTGGAGGCTGAACGGGAAGCTCTGATGGCTAAGGGTGAGGATCCGCGTTATTTAGGGAAGTGTCGGAACCTGACAGCTGAGGACCGAGCTAAGCTGGCTGCTGAAGGACGTAAACCGGTGGTGCGCTTTCGGGTGCCTGCTAATCAGACTATTGTGATTAAGGATTTAGTCCGTGGTGAAGTGAAATTTGACAGTGATGGCATCGGAGATTACGTAATTGTCAAATCCGACGGCATACCTACCTATAATTTTGCGGTCATTATTGATGACAGCACTATGGAAATTACCCATGTCGTCAGAGGAGAAGAACATCTCTCTAATACCCCGCGGCAGGTGTTGCTCTATCAAGCGCTGGGTCTAAACTGTCCAGAGTTTGCCCATGTCTCTTTAATTTTGGGCAAGGATCGCTCCAAAATGAGCAAACGCCATGGTTCCACGGCAGTAGACCAATATCGTCAGAAAGGTTACTTGCCAGAAGCCTTGATCAATTTTCTAGCCTTGCTAGGCTGGTCGCCGGTGGGGGAAGAAGAGATTTTTAGCATCGAACAACTAATTGAGCAATTTTCCTTAGACCGAGTGGCCAAAAACCCAGCGGTTTTTGATATGGATAAATTGAACTGGCTGAATGGTTGCTATATCCGACAATACCCGGTCGAAAGATTGACAGAACTAGCCATTCCGTTTCTGCGAGAGGCAGGGTACGTCGAGGGTGAGGTTTCTGCAGAGCAGTTTCAGTGGCTAAGCTTGGTAGTAAAAGCCGTGCAGGAGAAGTTTGACTACCTCGCCCAAATTACTGACCATGTAGGCATCTTTTTCGAGGACAACCTCCAGTTGGAAAATGAAGAAGCACGGGAGACTCTACGGGCTGAGCAAGTGCCCCTGGTTTTAGCTAATTTACAGAGCAAACTAGCTGAACTGCCGGTAATTGACGAAGGTGCTGTGAAAGCACTGCTCAAAGCATTGACTAAGGAGCTTAAACTCGGTGGGAAACAGGTCTATATGCCGATTCGACTGGCGTTGACCGGCCAAAGTCACGGACCCGAACTCTACTATATCATCCCGATTTTAGGAAAAGAGCGGATTGCTCAGAGAATATGTGCGATGATGGCGCAGTTATAGACATTGGAACAAATGCCAGCCTGACTCAGGTTTAGCCAACAAAGGTATAGACAGGCTGGATTGACAGGCGAAATCTAGCTGTGTATAATGGGTATAAATCTAGATAAAAACTAGGAACGGGAAGAGTAAACTTGTGCCACCTCCAGAGAAGGATCGTATTAGCTGAGAACGGTCTTAGGCAGGGTATTAGTTGAAGTGCGCCCGGGAGTTGTCAAGCTGAAAGCAGTAGGCTTGAACGGGAGGCCCGTTATAGCTAATAGGAAGGGCGTTTTGAGGCCTTTCTTGCTGAGGGGAATCATCATGATTCAACCAGAGTGGAACCGCGGATAACCTCCGTCTCTGATAGGGACGGGGGTTTTTTATATTTAAAGCTCTCTACTGAATAGATACGAAAAATGGAGGAATAGCTATGTTTGGCAGGCTTAAAAGAGATATCCAAGTTATTTTTGAACGCGATCCGGCAGCTAAAAGTGTGGTAGAGGTTATCTTGTGTTACCCGGGCTTCCACGCTATTCTAATACACCGGATAGCTCACTACCTATATGGTAAAAAAATGATGGTCCTGTCCCGTTTTCTCTCTCAAGTTTCCCGTTTTATCACCGGGATCGAAATCCATCCTGGAGCAAAAATTGGGGAAGGCTTATTTATTGATCATGGTTCAGGAGTAGTTATCGGGGAAACTGCAGAAATTGCCAACAATGTGACCATCTACCAAGGGGTAACCTTGGGTGGGACTGGGAAAGAAAAGGGTAAACGGCATCCGACCATCGGTAATAACGTAGTTATTAGTGCTGGAGCCAAGGTTTTGGGATCCTTTTCGGTCGGGGATGATTCCAAGATTGGGGCGGGCTCAGTGGTCATTAGACCAGTGCCGCCTAACTCCACAGTGGTAGGTGTGCCAGGCAAGATTGTCGCCCGTGAAGAGGCTGTTGACCTACTACATGACCAAGTTCCAGACCCAGTCGCCGAAATGATTATGTGTCTCCAACGGAAAATAAATCATCTAGAGAACCGGATTACTGAATTAGAAGGAGGAAACGATGGTGACCATCAAGATTTATAATACCCTGACAAAACAAAAAGAAACTTTTACGCCTAAGCAACAGGGTAAAGTTGACATGTATGTTTGTGGCCCAACTACTTATAATTTCATTCACCTTGGTAATGCCAGGCCATTAATCGTCTTCGATACAGTCCGACGGTATTTAGAGTATCGAGGCTTTGCGGTTAATTATATCCAAAACTTTACTGATATTGATGACAAAATTATTAAGCGGGCGGCAGAAGAGCAAATGGATGCTCTCAAACTAGCAGAAAAGTATATTGGGGAGTATTTCTGTGATGCAGGAGCCCTAGGTGTGCGTGAAGCTACTCTCCACCCCAAAGTTAGTGAACATATTCCGGAAATCATTGAGATGATTCAAGTGTTAATCGACAAAGGTTTTGCCTACGCAGTTGACGGTGATGTCTACTTTGCTGTGAAAAAGTTCCCTGGCTATGGGACACTCTCGGGCCGTTCACTTGATGATATGCAGGCAGGTGCTCGGGTGGAAGTAGATGAGCGCAAGCAGGATCCCATCGATTTTGCCCTCTGGAAAAGCGCCAAGCCGGGTGAACCCTCGTGGGATAGCCCCTGGGGAAAAGGCAGGCCGGGTTGGCATATCGAATGTTCAGTCATGTCATATAAGTACCTAGGGGATGGCTTTGATATCCATGGTGGTGGCTTTGACCTAATTTTCCCACACCATGAAAACGAAATCGCTCAATCAGAAGCTTATCTCGATGGTAAGCCCTTTGCTCGTTACTGGATGCATAATGGCTTTATCACTGTAAATCAGGAAAAAATGTCGAAATCACTGGGTAATTTTTTTACCGTCCGCGAAATTCTAGCGAAATTCCATCCAGAAGTCGTGCGGCTATTTATGTTATCCACCCACTACCGAAGCCCGCTAGACTTCCATGATGGCAAGCTGGAAGAAAGTCAAAAAGCCTTAGAACGCTTAAACAACACCTTGGCGGCTGTGCAAGAACTGCTGAAAACCTGGAATAGCAGTGAAACGGTTCCAGCCAGCAACTCTCCGCTAACCCAGACTGCCCAGGAAACAGAGCGCAAATTCCGAGAAGCAATGGATGATGATTTTAACACTGCCCTGGCACTGGCTACTTTGTTTGACCTAGCTAGAGACAACAACGGCCACTTAGCGAATTTGCGAGGGAAGGTTTTGACTCCTGAGGATGGGACAAGCCTTAGTCAGGCAGCAGAAACCTTAGGCAAGCTCGGCAAGTTGCTCGGTTTGTTTGAACGCAAATTAGAAACTGTCGAAGCAGACCATGGTTTAGCTGATGGTTTAATGGAGATCATCATCTCCATACGCCAACAGTCACGTCAGAAGAAGGACTGGGCAACAGCGGATCAAATCAGGGACGAGTTAGGTGCACTGGGGATTGTTCTAGAAGATTCACCCCAGGGTGTACGTTGGAAGAGGCGGAGTTAATGCTAGGAATAGATTTTAACTTGAAGTTAGCACCTGAGCAAATGTCCTCTTTGGTGTTAGCCTACTTGGGAGATGCTGTTTATGAGATTTATGTCCGGTCGCACCTAATCGGGGATGGTCGGGTTAAAGTTAACCAACTGCACCGGAAAGCAGTGATCTTTGTACGTGCTAAAACCCAGGCGCGTATACTAGCAGCCTTAGAGGGAACCTTGAGCGAAATAGAAACAGACGTAGTTCGCAGGGGGAGGAATACTAAATCCTTAAACGTACCTAAAAATACAGAAGTAATCGAGTACAGATATGCTACCGCTTTCGAGTGTCTGATTGGTTATCTCTATTTAAAGCAGGATCATCAGCGGATAGCGGAGATTTTTCGGAAGGCAGTTGAAGTAGTTGAGGGGGGAACTTTGTAGTGGCAAGAAAAAACCTGAAAGTGGAGCTTCTTCGACATTCCCTAAATCCAGAAGAAATAGTTGCGATGGCCGCCAAGCTATGTTATTCCAGTGCGGACATTGATGAATTAGCAAAAGGGATTGCTAGTAAAGACCAGTCAAAGTTTATTGAAAAACTCCTGGATATTGGTCACCTTTCGACGGTTGAGCATACCAGTTTTACTTTTGGTGTTGAAGGAGTATCTAGAGCACTACTGGCTCAAATCACAAGACACCGCATTGCCAGCTTCAGTGTTAAGTCACAACGCTATGTTGGTGAATCTAGTTCAAGTCATGAGGGCAGAATATTCAACTATATCATCCCGCCGCGGATCGAAGCCTTGGGTTCTGAGAGTGTAGCCGAATTTGAACAACAGATGGCACAAATGCAGCAATGGTACGACCGGTGGAATGAAAGACTTGGTGATGACGGAGAAGCGTCCCATGAGGATGCTCGCTTTGTACTCCCCAATGCTGCCGAAACGAAGATGATTGTAACGATGAATGCTCGCGAATTATTTCATTTTTTTAACCTCAGATGTTGTAACAGAGCCCAGTGGGAAATCAGAGCCTTAGCTGAAGAGATGCTCAGATTAGCAAAGGGTGTTGCTCCAGTGTTGTTTAAGCAAGCTGGCCCCTCATGTGTGGCGGAACCATGTCCAGAAGGTAAGATGACTTGTGGACAGGCTAAGGAAATGCGTGAAAAGTATCGAAACATGGATTAAGATGCAAGAACAGTGGAATTATTACAATAGAAGCCAAATAAGTGTGAAGGGTGATGGAATTTGGCAGATAAGGTTGCGGGACGTAATCCAGTGCTGGAGGCACTCAAAAGTGGTAGGAGCATCAATAAGTTAATTATCGCCAAGGGCACCTCGGGGGGGTCGTTGGCAGAGATTTGGGCTAAGGCTAAGACCATGGGTGTGCCGATACAGGAAGTCGAACGAAGCTACTTAGATAATTTGGCCGAGGGTGCCAAGCACCAAGGCGTATTAGCATTTGTGGCAGCCAGGAGTTATGTAGAAGTAGAAGATATACTGGCCATTGCTCAAGCAAAAGGTGAGGATCCTTTGGTATTACTCCTGGATGAGATTGAAGACCCCTATAACCTAGGAGCAATCATGCGGACTGCTGATGGAGCTGGCGCACATGGTGTGATCATACCAAAACGGCGGAGTGCTGGCTTAACAGAGACTGTGGCCATGGCTTCAGCGGGAGCGGTGGAATATGTTCCTGTTGCTCGAGTCAGTAATATTGCTCAGACGATTGATAACTTGAAAAAGCAAGGCTTATGGATTGTTGGCACTGATGCGGCAGGCGATAAGCTTTTTTGGGAACAGGATTTACGTGGGCCGATGGGAATTGTCTTTGGCAGTGAAGGGAAAGGCATTGGCAGATTAATTAAGGAAAAATGTGATTTTTTAGTGAGAATTCCCATGCAGGGTAAAATATCCTCATTAAATGCCGGTATTGCCACTTCGCTAATTTTATATGAAATTCTACGCCAACGTAGTTAGGAGGCCTCCATGGAGGATGTGCTAATAGTCGATGGCTATAACGTGATTTTCACATGGCCCTGGTTGGCAAAAGTAGCGACTGTTAACTTTGAGGATGCCAGAAACAAACTGTTGGATATTCTCCAAAATTACCAAGGCTACAAAGGGAACAAGATTATTGTAGTATTCGATGCCCACAGGGTGAAAGGAAATCCAGGAAGCCGTGAGCAACTTGGGAAGCTCCTAGTGATTTACAGTGCTGCAGATGAAACGGCAGATAGTGTCATCGAAAAGCTCACTCCAATTTATCTTCGACAAGGTAATGTTTTTGTAGTAACTTCTGATTGGGATCAACAACGAGTCATTTTTGGTCAAGGTGCCTATCGGATTTCAGCTAGGGAATTGTGGGATTTAATCAATAGACAAAAAAGCGAAATTGAATACAAGAAAGCCGAAAAGCCTTTACAAAGAAAGGAATTAGCCCAATTAATTAACGAAGAAACCCGTCGAGAATTGGAAAAATGGCGTAGAAAAAGGTAATAAATGGTACTGCGAGTGAATAAAAGTAGCTTGACTGCTTGGTTTTATACATGTATAATATGTAATGAAATGCACAAGGACAGGTTATGACTGTCATCTGCGCAGATTCGGACTTTCCGGTTAAGAAACAAGCAACAATGTGCGGCCTAGGAACTAATTGTTACCGGTATTGGGAGAAGCCAAGAGCTGGAATTACCATAAAGTTAGCGGAGGCGATGATATTGAGTCTTAATGCTCAGACAGAAATCCTGGATGGGTTTGATGTCATGCTCGATGAGGATATCGTAGATTTCGCAAAAGAAGGCGATGCCATAGCTCTTGAGTACTTGATTAATAAGTACAAAAACTTTGTTAGAGCTAAAGCTCGTTCTTATTTTCTTATCGGTGCTGACCGTGAAGACATTATCCAAGAGGGTATGATCGGCTTATACAAAGCTATTCGAGACTTTCGCCAGGATAAATTATCATCCTTCCGTGCTTTTGCTGAGCTGTGTATTACTAGGCAAATCATTACCGCCATTAAAACAGCTACTAGACAAAAGCATATTCCTCTCAATTCATATGTTTCTCTAAACAAACCAATATATGATGAGGATTCTGACCGTACCTTACTAGATGTGATTTCGGGAACAAAGATTACCGACCCGGAGGAACTAATTATTAGTAGGGAAGAGTTTGATGATATTGAGGAGAAAATGGGAGAGATCTTAAGCTCACTGGAGTGGAAGGTGCTCATGTCATACCTAGAAGGTAAGTCTTATCAGGAAATCGCGGTTGACCTCAAACGACATGTCAAATCCATCGACAATGCTTTACAGAGAGTAAAGCGCAAGTTGGAGCGGTACCTTGAGAATCGGGACAGTGAAGAACAGCAGCAACAATAGTGCCAAAGTAGCTGCCGGCCTGGAAAAAAATACACCTTGACCGGGCCGGGTGAAAACAGTATAATACTCATTGTGGCAGTTGAGATGTCTAATAGCTTAGACATCTTTTTTAGCCGCTACAGGAACGAGAATTTGAACAAAAAGCAAAAAAACCTTGCATAACTGTTCAGATTGTAGTAAACTATAAAAGCGTCTTGTTCATCGCGGGGTAGAGCAGTTGGTAGCTCGTCGGGCTCATAACCCGAAGGTCGCTGGTTCAAGTCCAGCCCCCGCAACCATGCTGATATAGCTCAGTAGGTAGAGCGTATCCTTGGTAAGGATAAGGTCGCCGGTTCAATCCCGGCTATCAGCTCCACATGGCGGTGTAGCTCAGTTGGCTAGAGCATGCGGTTCATACCCGCAGTGTCGGGGGTTCAAATCCCTTCGCC
Source organism: uncultured Eubacteriales bacterium (assembly GCA_964551785.1). Lineage (GTDB taxonomy): Bacteria > Bacillota > Carboxydocellales > JAJZTU01 > CAZKEO01. Next base: position 8,478 of record CAZKEO010000008.1, read on the forward strand.
GCTACCACAGTAAACTACCAGTTCTGGAGGCAGGACTGGTTTTTTGTGTATTATGCATAAAATCAGGCAATACTGAATTAAGTAACTACATATTTTAGGAAGAACAGCCGCAAAGCCTTGGGAATACTGGTGAAGTCCTTGGAAAATCAGTACCCTAGGAAACTATTGACACCGTTTGCTAATTATGATAAATTATATAAGGTAACGGATTAATGTGGCGTACTGTCGATAAGTAGTAGTTTTTGGGGAGGTGGCACTATGAGGGTAGGAGTAACATTGGCTTGCGCTGATTGCAAGAGACGCAATTATACAACCAATAAAAATAAAAAAAATAACCCTGACAGAATTGAAATGAAGAAGTACTGTAAATTCTGCCAGACCCATACAGCCCACAAAGAAACTCGCTAGTTTGCGGTGTACCCTTGCGCGCCAAGGAATTCAGGTTAAGGATGTGGAAAAGCATGGCGGAAGCTGCCAAGCCGGCCGGTAAGGTTGCCAAAAAGGATGCAAAAGAACCGGTTAAAAAAGAAGCATCAAAGAAGGATATGCCCAAGGTTAACAGGGTAGAAGAAATCAAGAAGTTCTTTAACGGGACTAAGTCAGAGTTAAAGAAAGTTCATTGGCCGAATCGCCAACAGGTAATGATCTATACGCTAGTCGTGTTGGTGGCCGTGGTCTTAATGTCTTTTATTATCTGGATAGCTGATTTGGGCTTAAGTGCCCTCTTGGAACGTTTGATTGCAAAGTAAATGAGAGCTAGGGGGTGGGGGGCCTACAATTAGTGAGGGTCCCTTGTGCTATGGAGAAAAAATGGTATGTCATCCATACCTATTCTGGTTATGAAAACAAGGTTAAAGCTAATCTTGAAAAGCGCGTTGACTCCATGAACATGGGCGATAAGATTTTTCGAATTCTGGTGCCCATGGAAGATGAGGTGGAAATCAAAAACGGTAAACGTAAGATTTCTAAGCGCAAGATATTTCCAGGATATGTTTTGGTTGAAATGTTGATGACAGATGACTCTTGGTATGTGGTTAGGAACACTTCTGGGGTTACTGGTTTTGTAGGAAGTGGAGCCAAGCCCATCCCCTTGCATGAATCTGAGGCTTTACACATCCTGAAACAAATGGGTATGGATGAGTTAAAGCACAAGATTAATTTTGCTGTTGCTGAGAATGTGAGAGTTATCTCGGGTCCTTTTGAGAACTTTATTGCTACAGTTGAGGAAATTTACCCCGAAAAGGGTAAACTTAAAGCCCTAGTTTCTATGTTTGGACGCGAAACACCTGTAGAGTTGGAATTTACTCAGGTGGAAAAAGCCGACTAGGGATATTAGTGGGAGGGCCTTATCCGCCCGTGATCACCACATTTTGTTTTTAAGGAGGTGGAAAATATGGCAAAAAAGGTAGTAGGTTTAATTAAGCTGCAATGTCCTGCGGGGAAAGCCACACCTGCTCCTCCAGTAGGTCCTGCCCTTGGTCAGCATGGTGTTAACATCATGGCATTCTGCAAAGAGTATAATGAGCGGACTGCATCCCAGGCAGGTTTAATTATCCCTGTTGAGATTAGCGTTTACGAAGATAGATCCTTTACCTTCGTTACTAAAACTCCTCCTGCGGCAATTCTGTTAAAGAAGGATGCTGGGATTGAGACAGCATCAGGGGAACCTAACAAGAAGAAAGTCGCTAAAGTTTCCCAGGATAAAGTCCGGGAAATTGCGGAACTGAAAATGAAAGATCTCAATGCTGCTAGCGTTGAGGCTGCAATGCGAATGATAGAAGGAACTGCGCGCAGCATGGGTATTGACATAATCTAAGGATGCTCAATATGTGGGAGGATTTGATCCGTTACAACCACAAAGGAGGAAACTACAATGGCTAAAAAGGGTAAAAAGTACCAGGAAGCGTTTAAACAGGTTGACCGCGATAGTCTCGTTGAGCCTGTAGAAGCAATTGGACTGGTGAAGCAAATTGCAAATGCGAAGTTTGATGAAACTATTGAAGTTGCTGTTAAGCTCGGAGTTGATCCGCGGCACGCAGACCAACAAGTTAGAGGGGCGGTTGTGCTACCTCATGGTACAGGCAAAACAGCTACCGTAGTCGTTTTTGCTAAAGGCGAAAAGGCAAAAGAAGCTGAAGCAGCTGGTGCTGACTTTGTTGGTGCTGAAGATATCATTGCTAAGATTGAAGGCGGCTGGTTTGGTTTCGATGTTGCTGTAGCCACCCCTGATATGATGGGTATGGTTGGTAAACTGGGCCGGATGCTTGGACCTAAGGGCTTAATGCCAAACCCCAAGACAGGTACAGTAAGCTTCGACGTTGATCGGGCAGTTAAAGAAATCAAGGCTGGTAAAATTGAATACCGGACCGATAAGTCTGGAATTATCCACGCTCCTATCGGCAAGGTTTCTTTTGATATCGAGAAGTTAGCAGAAAACTACTACACTTTGGTTGATACTCTGGTAAAGGTTAAGCCAGCAGCTGCCAAGGGCCAATATATTAGAAGTATCACCTTTGCTTCTACGATGGGACCTGGAGTTCGGGTTAACCCACTAAAAGCTACTACTAAGTAAGCTATTGACCCCAGTGGCCATGTCTGATATAATAACATTCGTTGAAAAAAGTAAATAATCAATCTAGCTGTAGACAGCCGGTGTCCGCAAGGACTTAAAGGATTACATCCGCCCGCCGAGGTTGGGGAATAGCTCTAAGATATGAACGCTGATTTAATAGATGCGTTATGTATGATGAGGTCTCCGGCATTGTCTGCCGGAGACCTTTTTAGTTATTTAGTAGAGGAGGTGTGAATGTGCTAAAAGCAGATATTAAAGCAAAAGAGCCAATTGTACAAGAAATCAAAGGCAAGCTGGAAACTGCTAAGGGTGTGGTGCTTGCTGACTACAGAGGCTTAAATGTAGCTCAGGTCACCCAACTGCGTAGCCAACTCCGGAATGCTGGTGTTGAATACAAAGTTGTTAAAAATACCATGACCAGACTAGCTGCTGCTGAATTGGGCCTGGAAGGTCTGAATCCTTATCTCGAGGGACCCACAGCAATTGCTTTCGGTATTGATGATCCAGTTGCTCCTGCTAAAATTCTTTCCGAATTTGCCAAGACCAACAAAGCACTTGAGATTAAAGCAGGTGTTTTAGAAGGTAAAGTAATTGGCTTTGATGGCGTGAAAGCTCTGGCAGATCTGCCGTCCAGGGAAGTGCTGCTGTCCAAAGTCTTGGGTGGTATGCAAGCTCCGTTGTATGGTTTTGCTAATGTCCTGCAGGGTAACCTGCGTAACTTGGTTGGTGTGCTGGAAGCTATCCGCAAGCAAAAAGCTGGCGAATAGCCTAGTAAGCAGTTTGCTAATAAAATAATCTAAAAATAATTTGAAAAATATTAAGGAGGAATTTTAACATGTCTAAAGTAGCTGAAATTTTGGAAAGTGTAAAAAATCTAACCGTATTGGAACTCGCTGAATTGGTGAAAGCTTTTGAAGAAGAGTTTGGTGTAAGTGCTGCTGCTCCTGTAGCTGTTGCTGCTGCTCCTGCTGCTGCTGCCGCTGTTGTTGAAGAGCAAACCGAATTCGATGTAATCTTAGTTGGTGCTGGCGAAAAGAAAATCAACGTTATTAAAGTAGTCCGCGAGTTGACTGGTTTAGGTCTGAAGGAAGCCAAGGATCTAGTTGACGGAGCTCCTAAGCCTATCAAAGAAAAGATTGGCAAAGAAGATGCTGAGGCCGTTAAAGCTAAACTAGTTGAAGCTGGTGCAACTGTAGAGGTTAAGTAACTCAAAATATCTTATAACTGAGCTTAAGAAGAATACCAATTCTTGAGGCACTCTGATATCCAGGGTGCCTCAAATGGTTTTTGAGAATTCTAGACAAAAATTAAGATATAATTGACAACATGACCTAAATGTGCTAATATAATAAAATGCTGTGCTAGAATACCCTTCTACGCCTTTTCGCCAGGTAGGTTTTTGTGAGGTGGCCGAATAGGCACTTGTGGAAATTGGGAATAATATCTAGGATGGCAATTATTGGCTTTTGGGAATTTTCATTTAAGATAACTAGAAATCATTACGAGAGGTGTGAGGCTCTGCATGTTCTATCCGGTAAAGGTCGGGAAGAGAGAAAGGTGGAGTTATGCTAGAATCCAAGAAGTCCTGGAGATGCCCAACTTAATTGAGATCCAACAGAATTCTTATGAGTGGTTCTTGCGGGAAGGGCTCAGGGAGATGTTTAGAGACATTTCTCCTATTCAGGATTTTACCGGCAATCTGGTTTTGGAGTTTGTTGATTATAACCTAGGAGAGCCCAAATACAGTGTCGATGACTGTAAAGAGAGAGATGTCACCTTCGCTGCTCCGTTGCGGGTTAAAGTGCGTTTAATCAACAAGGAAACCGGCGAGGTAAAGGAACAAGAGGTTTTCATGGGAGATTTTCCTCTGATGACCGAAAAGGGCACCTTCATTATCAATGGAGCTGAGCGGGTAATCGTCAGCCAGTTGGTTCGTTCTCCCGGAGTGTATTATGCAGAACAAATTGATCCCAGTGGTAAAAGAATCTATGGGGCAACCATAATTCCGAACCGGGGAGCATGGTTGGAGTTCGAGACGGATATTAATGATAATGTTTTTGTGCGGATCGATCGCACCAGAAAACTACCGGCAACAGTATTGATCAGAGCACTAGGCTATAGTACTGCCAGCAAGGTTGCGGAGCTTTTTGGTGATGATGCACGGATTAGGAATACCTTGGAACGGGATAATACTGATTCCGAGGAAGAGGCATTAGTAGAGATTTATAAAAGATTACGACCTGGTGAACCACCTACGGTGGATAGTGCCAGATCTCTCTTGGAAACTTTATTCTTTGACCCTAGGAGATATGACCTAGCCAGTGTGGGTCGTTACAAACTTAATAAGAAATTGAAGGTCACTATTCCTGGGGAGGTTAGAAACCTGACCAGAGAAGATATCTTCGCAACGGTGCATAAACTGCTCAGACTGATGGATGGTGAAGGCAGAGCGGATGATATTGACCACTTAGGCAACCGGAGACTTCGCTCGGTAGGAGAGTTGTTACAGAACCAATTCCGGATCGGGTTATCCCGGATGGAACGGGTTGTCCGGGAGCGGATGACTATTCAGGATGTTGACGTAATTACACCTCAGGTGTTAATCAATATACGGCCTGTGGTTGCGGCCATTAAAGAGTTTTTTGGGAGTAGTCAGTTATCACAATTTATGGACCAAACTAATCCGTTGGCTGAACTTACCCATAAAAGACGTTTGTCAGCACTAGGACCTGGTGGTTTGAGCCGGGAACGGGCTGGTTTCGAGGTCCGTGACGTGCATCATTCCCACTATGGTCGGATGTGCCCTATTGAAACCCCTGAAGGTCCTAACATCGGTTTGATTGGCTCCCTGAGTACATATGCCAGAATCAATGAGTTTGGCTTTATTGAAACTCCTTATCGTCGAGTTGATAAGGAACGAGGCGTTGTTACTGAAGCAATCGATTATTTAACCGCAGATGAAGAAGACGACTTTATTGTCGCTCAGGCGAATGCAATCCTGGATGAAGAGGGTAGATTTGTTAATGCTAAGGTCAATGCTCGGCATGGACATGACATCCTAGTTGTTCCGGTTGCCAAAGTCGATTATATGGATGTTTCGCCGAAGCAGGTAGTAAGTATTGCAACTG